>JBAPMW010000714.1:0-2709 GCA_049278815.1 Hyphomicrobiaceae bacterium | reverse complement strand
ACGCTCCGCAACTCCGGCCTTGAGCAGCGGAAGACGCACATAGTGGAGGGATCAAGATTGGACGCCGATCAGGGGTCAAAGTTCCGCGCCGATTGACACTCTGACCGGCCCCGCCTTTGCGGCATGGCTCGCTGCTCAAGCCTACAAGGATAGGGCGGCCGGATAGGGCGCGCGGGATTACACGCCTCGATTGCGCGCCCGCACTTCAGCTCTGCTCTGGGTGGATGCTGAGCTAGCAAGCATAGCTAAAGGCTTCCCTGAAACTGGCGTCGAGGTGAGGAGATGCTGCATCGCGTTTGCATGACACCCTACGGCAACTATGGGTCATGAAGAGGCATGGGGGTTGGCCCTCCGGCACGGTCGAAGTCCCTCTGAAACCTGACGGAATCGCTGCAGCGCCGAAGACTTTCGGGGTGTGATCCGCACGTCGGCGGGGGTCGCATGTCTGGCAAGGTGGCGCCCCAAAACCCCAAACCAGTTTTGGACATAAAACCGCAGCAATATCAATGTGTTAAAATCGGTGGCGCCCCGTAGGGGAAACGGACGACCCTGAAAAATCAGAGACTTAGCGTTCCCAAACCTGCCGGGAGCGCTCACTGATTTGCATAGGGGATTACCGCCACTTCCCAAACCCGATCGGTATTCGCACCGGCGCTTTTGGCCGCGTGCGAAGGATGCCGCGCAATCGCGGCGGTTTGGTGAAGGAGCGAGCCATGAACGGCGTTCGGGATCAGGACCAGCAGGAGCGGAAGAAACCCACGCTCATTGCCTACAGCGTGAAGCTCAATGAGGACCAGGCGATCTGGACACGCATCGGGGCGGCCTGGGCGCACAAGAAGGGGCCCGGGTTTTCGATCCAGCTCGATGCCTTGCCGCTAGAGGGCCGGATCGTACTGGTGGCGCCCGCGGTGGACCCCAAGGCGGCAGCGAGCGATGCGTAAGAGCAGAGTCAGACGAACAGGAGACGACGATGGGAGTCGACGAACTCGATATCAGAGGCTTCAGCTACCCGGAGCTGAACGAGCTGAAAGGCATGGTTGAGGCGCGCATGGAAGAGCTGCGCGAGCAGGGTGTGCCGGCGTTGAGGGTGCGGTTTGCGGAGGAGGCGGCCGCGCTTGGCGTGACGCTGGAGGAGGTCGTCGGCGCCAGCAAGAAGAAGCCAGGCCGCCCGCGCAAACCGCGCAACGGCGCTGAAGGGGTGGAAGCGGTTCTTTGACCGCCACGTGAAGGCGATAGGCAGGGAGCGCGCGGGGCGCCAGTCTCCGCGCGCTCGCGCGGACCATCTCCGGGAGTGCCGTGGTTCGGCCGGCCACGTGTTAAGCACCTCAAAAAGCTGACGGAATCGCTGCACCGCCGAAGACTTCAGCCCTGTGCCAGATCTTGACTTGAGCAGGCGCAGCAAGGGTCTATGCGGCAATGGTGGAGTGGTTGCCTGGCCCGCTCATGACCTTCCCGTCGACCTCGCATTTCGTGGCGGCTGCAACCGTTGAGCAGCCCGGCATCAGCCGCTTGACGCGCTTGAGTGCAATTGCTTGGCAAGGAAGTTCCTGATGACGTCACGCACCTCCTGCCGGCGCCCAACCAGCAAATGCCCGCCCGTCTTGTACACGACGAGCTTTGCGTTAGGGATGATGCTTGCCGCAAACTCGGCCGCAGGCAGCGTGTTGAACAGGTCGTCGCGCGCCGAGATAACCAGCGTTGGCACGGTAATCTGCTCGAGCGATGGCGGGGGGAGATCGGGGTTGCTGTCGACGTTGATGCCGGGGAAGCGCCGCGACAGCGGCTCGATGCTCCTGACGATTTGCATCACCCGGTTCTGCTCGGCCTGTGGAGACGAGGCGAACAGCTGTGGCTGCACACCGATGAAGCGGATCAGGATCGACGGCGCGATCTTCTCGGTAGCCCACCACGCGAAGTCTGCTCCGGTATTGACGAACCAGAGCACGAGCGCACTCGCCCGGCTTCCTTCGATCGCCACCGGGCTCGCCGGCGCATATGTTCCAGGGACGATCAAGATCAGCGCGGCCGTCCGCTCCGGATGGCGGGCGGCGAGCTGCAGCGCCGAGCGCGCGCCGGCCGAAATGCCGACGACGATCGCCTTATCAACCTTCAGTTCGGCGAGGAGGACCGCGTGGGCATCGGCTTGGGAGGCGCTCGATGTGTCGGACGGGATGGGGGTGCCCAGATAGCCGAACCGCGACGGCGCAATCACGCGAAAGTCGTCGCCAACGAGATCGGCGACGTTCGCAAGGCCCAGATCGTAGCCGCCGCCGGCGCCATGAATGGAAAGGAGCGGAATGCCGGCGCCTTTCTCGGCATATTCGATGGGACCGCTGGTGGTGCTCACGATTCGAGCCCCCTGGCTCACCCTGGCCTGCGCGAGGCTGAGCTCGTCGCGGTAGGCGAGGAAAATCAGCGCGCTCGCGGCTCCTACGACAACCAGCGCGGAGAGCAAAACCATTGCCGTTTGGCTCATTGCGGACCACTGGTTGGAGAACTGCGGAGCTTCTTATCCCTGAGTTAAGAACTGCGTTGATTTCGCTCAAAATCCAGGAGCGGATAAGTAGAAACCCTCAGTCGCCCCGTTTGCCATGCCTGCGCATATCTTCGATCCACCGCACCCGTTTTCTCTCGTCGGCGAACGTGAGCCCATAAAGGCTCTCGCGGATTGGTTTGATCCCCGCGAAGCTCAACATGCTGCGCTCAAAG
>JBAPMW010000713.1:0-7885 GCA_049278815.1 Hyphomicrobiaceae bacterium | reverse complement strand
GAGCATGCCTGCCAACTTCGACGGCGAGAAGTTCTTCGAGGAGCTCCAGCGCAGGGGCTTCAGCAGCAACAACCGCATCGACCAGAAGAAGTTCTTTGAGGAGCTTCGAAGTCGTGGCGCGAACATGCCCGCCAATTTCGATGGCAAGGATTTCTTCGAGGAGCTCGACCGCAAGGGGTTCAGCATGCCCCAAATGGTAGACAAGTAGGCCAACGGACGAGAGGGTGTACGCTGAGCGGGCCGCAAAGCAGACGCGGACGGATCGGACGAGTGCGAACCGCGGAGGGCTCGAGTGCCGCTATCGGCGCGGCTACCTACAGGTGGCAGGCGATGGTGCTTGCGCCAATCTCGGTCTCCCGTCCACGCGAAGTCGAAGCCGCGCGCGAGGAACAACGGATTGGCTCTGTCCTGCGTTCTCCTGCTCTTCTTCGTAGAGGTGCTGGCCGCAGCTGCCACGTCCGCCCAAACGTCGGAACCCAGCATGCGTCCGGCGGTCGCGGCACCGATGCTGGAGCCTGGGGGATCTTTCGCGCCGATGCTGGAGCGAGTCATCCCCGCGGTGGTCACGATTCGCGTCACTGGCCGAAAGCTGCGCCCGACGCCGATCCCTATGAGACAGAAGGACGGCAAGGCTGCGGCCATGCCACCACCCGAGACCGAGAAATTCGGGGCCGGAGGCTCCGGCGTCATCGTTGATGCTGAACAAGGCTACATCATCACCAATAACCACGTCATCGAGAACGCGACCCGTATCGAGGTGGCGTTGTCGAGCGGCCGGCGCATGCTCGCAAAGCTGATCGGAACCGATATCGGCTCCGACGTGGCCGTGATCAAGGTCGACGAGCCCGGCCTGCCTTCGATCAAGCTCGGCGATTCGGACGCAGCGCGCGTGGGGGACATCGTCGCTGCCGTGGGCAACCCGTTCGGCCTTGAGGGAACGGCAACCCTCGGCATCGTCAGCGCCGTGATGCGCACCGAGATCGGACACGGGCTGTTCGAGGACTACCTGCAAATCGACGCGCAGATCCATCCTGGCAACTCCGGGGGGGCATTGGTCAATGCCAGGGGCGAGCTGATCGGCATCAACACCGTGGGTGGAGAACGGCGCAGCCTCGGCATCGGGTTCGCGGTGCCATTCAACATGGCCCGGGTGATCATGGATGAGCTGATCACGGCGGGTCGCATGCGGCGTGGCTCCACGGGCATCATCGCCGCCGATCTGCCGATGGAGCTCGCCTCTCCGCGTGACGGGGGCGTCACCCGCGGCGCCATCGTGCGCAAGGTCCTTCCCAAGTCGCCGGCCGCGGCTGCGGGAGTCCAGGTCGGCGACATCGTCGTCAGCGCCGGCAACCGGCCCGTTCGCAGCGCCGCCGAGTTCGTCACGCGCACGGCCACGGTGCCGCTCGGGACCTCGATCCCGATCGTCCTTTTCGCCAAGGGCCAGGGGCGACTTGTGTCGCTGATGTCGGCCGACATTGTCATCGACCCGGAGGAGATCACGTTGCCGCCGGAGATGGGCAGCCTTGCGGGTGCCGTCGTCGCTGAAATCCTGCTCGGCAACCGCCTTTACGGTGACGTGCTGGGAGCGGAAGTGTTGCGCGTTGCGGCTGGTTCTCCGGCCTACTGGATCGGCCTGGAGCCGGGCGACGTGATTGTGGGTATCGACGATGCAAAGGTCCGCTCGCCAAAGGAGCTTGTCTATCGTGTCGGGCGGGCGGGCACCGAGTTGCGCATCGCGATCGTCCGCGGCGGCGCTCCCGGCCTGATCCGTGGTCAGCATTGACGTCGTCAGGCTACAAGGCGCCGAGCAAACGCGCGCGGATGGTTTCGGCATCCGTAATGCCGACCAGCCGAGCAGCCTCCTGCCCGTTCTTGAAAAGCAGAATGACGGACTGATTGCCGACCCGGTAGGTGCGCAGGAATTGCCGGTCCTTGTCGAAATCCACAGTGAAGAACTTTACTCCAGCCAGGGCCGGGTCCTTGGCGAGCGCCGCAAGAACCGGCTTTTGCGCCCTGCATACCGGACACCAGCCGGCGTACACATGCACGACCGCGGGGCCTGCGGCGAGCGCCTCCTCGAACGATCTCGGCTCGTAGCCTTCCTGCGCGCGTGCCCACGTTGGCAGAGCGATGGCGGTCAGGATGATGGCGGAGGCGGCAAGCAGCTCACGACGTCTCATGGCCACTCCTCTCAGTGCCAGCGTAGCCGCACATGGCTGGCCGCATCGAATGTCGGCGACCTGGCTCCAACCGAGGCAGTTTCGCTCAAGCGGCTAAGCGGATGGGCCGGTGCAACGAATGCTGGTTAATCCCAGGAGCGTGGGTCGGCCAGCCGGCGCCCTTCTCGATCACTGCAACGGCACGAGGTCGCCCATCATGGTCGGAATGAGCTCCGACACGGTGGGATGAATGTGCATCGCGCGTTGCAGCACCGTGCAGGGTGCCTTCGCATACATGAGATCGAGGATGCAGTGGATGACCTCGTCACCCGCCAGCCCCAGGATTGAGGCGCCGAGGATCTGCTTGCTGTCTTGATCCACCAGAATTTTCATGAAGCCCTTGGTCTCGCCCTTTTCACGCGCCCGAGCGACGTGTTTCATGGCCCTCGTGGAGATCAGCGCAGGCTTGCTGGTCTTTCGGACTTCCGCCTCCGTCATGCCGGCGCGACCGAGCGGTGGATCCGTGAACAGCGCATAGGCTACTATCCGATCGCTCACGCGCCTCCGATCGTTGTCGAGCAGATTGGCTGCCACGATCTCGAAGTCGTTCCAGGACGTGTGGGTGAAAGCGCCCCGGCCGTTACAATCCCCCATCGCCCAAATGCCGGGAACGTTGGTACGCAGCCGATCGTCTACCTGAATATAGCCGCGCCCATCGGTAGCGATGCCGGTCTTGTCGAGGCCCAGGTCATCCGTGTTCGGTCGTCGGCCGGTCGCGGCCAGAACGTGTGTGCCGGCGACTTGCGAAATCTTTCCCGCTGACTCGACCTTCACGGCAGTGGAGTCTCCGCGTTTCTCTACACCGACGACGTTGCTGTCGACGCGCACGTCGATCCCTTCCTCCCTGAGGAAAGCGGCGATAGCTTGTGAGACATCCGTGTCCTCGCGCGGGATCAGGTGCGACGCGCGCTCAATCACCGTCACCTCGCTTCCAAACCGGCGATACATCTGCGCAAATTCAAGGCCAACATAGCTTCCTCCCAGGATGATGATGTGCGAGGGGAGGAAATCAACGTCCATCATCGAGCTGTTGGTGAGATACGGTACTCGGTCGAGGCCGGGTATCGGCGGAATCGCTGCGCGCGCACCTACGTTGATGAAGATACGATCGGCAGCAAGCTCAGAGCCATTCACGGCCACCCTCTTTTCCGCAGCAAAGCGGCCGTGGCCCTCATAAACCGTGCATCCCTTCAGCGTCTTCAGAGATCGCTCCACACCGTTGCGCGACGAAGCCACAATGGCGTCCTTACGCACCTTGACCGCCTTCATGTCGACATTGACCGCTCCCTCAACCCTCACGCCCCAATCCGCGGCGCAACGCGCAACGTGTGCCGCATATGCGCTCGCTACCAGCGCCTTGGTCGGGATGCAGCCGGTGTTCACGCATGTGCCACCGAAAAGCTTGCGTTCAACGATCGCGACCTGCCAGCCTGCAGCCACCAATCGCCGCGCCAAGGGCGGCCCGGCCTGGCCCGTGCCTATGATGATCGCGTCGTAGGTGACCATGAGTGACCTCCGGTTGAGCGTCGCGAGTAACCTGCATCTCTGGGCCGGGCCGCTGGGTCGACCTTACCTCCCGCTAGCTCGAACACCCCTCGCAGCTCGCGATGATGCTCGGCGGTTGCTCGGTGGCGTATCGGCACAAACCCTGACCCACACGAGGAATTTTTTGGGGTGCTAAGGCGATAGACGGTTGCGCGAGCCAGCACCTCGTCCCGCGTCCCCAGATTCTGTCGGAGGGTCATGAGCACGTGCCGGCCGGTCCGTGATGACAGTGTAAGTGCCTCTGTCAGCTGATGGAATTGCTGAAGCGCGGCGAACGGCGATCAGTGCCAAGGAAAGAACCCGCTCACGTGGGGGAATGCTCCTGCGCCAGCGGGCCGACTTGCCCGTCAGGCCGTGAACTGGGCGCTCGGTGTGGAGCGCGAAATCTCCATCTCCTCCGGCGTCATTTCGGCCGGAATACCGGCGAACAGCGGTGTGCTCAGGTAGCGTTCGCCCGTGTCGGGCAGCATGCACAGGACACTGGCGCCCTCGGGTGCCTCCGCACAAACGCGGAGCGCCCCCGCAAAGGTGGCACCCGATGTGATGCCCACGAAAATGCCTTCCTTGGTTGCGAGCTCGTTGCTCATGCGGATGGCCTCGGGGCCGGGCACGGGAATGACTTTGTCGATGACGCCCATCGCCACCGCATCGGCCGTAATCTTGGGGATGAAATCCGGTGTCCACCCCTGCATTGGGTGCGGCTTGAAGGCCGGGTGTGCGGCGGTCGGCGAGCCGTCTGGATCGCGCGCCTGCTCAAGCCCGCTGGCCAACAGCTGCGCGTCCTCTGGCTCGCACACGATGATCTTCGTGTCGGGCCGCTCCTTGGCGAGCACGCGCGCCACGCCTTTGAGCGTGCCGCCGGTGCCGTAGCCCGTGACCCAGTAGTCGAGCCGCCGCCCCGCAAAGTCCTCGATAATCTCGCGCGCGGTGGTGCGCGAGTGGAAATCCGGGTTCGCTTCATTCTCGAACTGGCGCGTAAGGAACCAGCCATGGGTCTGAGAGAGCTCGATGGCCTTGACCACCATGCCCATGCCGCGCTGTGCCTGGGGAGTGAGCACCACCTTGGCACCGAGGAAGCGCATCAGCCGGCGCCGCTCGACACTGAACTGCTCGGCCATCGTTACCACCAGCGGATAGCCTTTCTGAGCGCACACCATGGCGAGCCCGATGCCGGTGTTGCCGCTGGTGGCCTCGATCACGGTCTGCCCGGCTTTCAGCTCGCCGGACTTTTCCGCAGCCTCGATCACCCCGAGCGCGAGGCGGTCCTTCACAGATCCCAGTGGGTTGAAGGCCTCAATCTTGACAAAGAGGTTCACGCCGGGTGGTGCCAGCCTGTTGATCTTTACGACAGGCGTATTCCCGACGGTTTCCAGGATGCTCTGGTATATGCGCGCCACGTCTTCCTCCTGACTGCAACACGGAAACTTGGCTGCTACACGGCGAAGGTGTCAAACGCTTGGCCCTTCTGGGGTGCGCCCTGGCTCGGCAACTGGCTGGCGCCGCCAATGACCGAAGCCAGCTGGAAGCGGTGAGAAACCCAGCCGACTTCCTGGTGTTGCGAAGCTTGGCGATCTCCTGCTGTAGGGAGGACCAGCGTGCAGAAGGCGGCCGACCGCAAGCGACGCGAGCGCGCAGACATCTACGTAGCCTGGGCGGCGGGCCTACGCGCCCAGCACCTTATCCAGCGTGATCGGCAGGTCCCGCACGCGCTTGGCCGTAGCGTGGTAGACGGCGTTGGCGATGGCCGCCGCCACGCCGACGATGCCGATCTCGCCCGCGCCCTTCACGCCCAGCGGGTTGATGAGGCCGTCGGGCTCATCGATAAAGATCACCTCGATGTCCTGGATGTCTGCGTTCACGGGCACGTGGTACTCGGCGATGTCGGCGTTCATGACGCGGCCGAAGCGATGGTCCACCAGCGCTTCCTCGTGCAGCGCCATGCCGATGCCGCCCACCACACTGCCGCTGATCTGGCTCGCAGCCGTCTTGGGGTTGAGGATGCGCCCCGCCGCCACAGCGTTGACGACGCGCGTGACGCGGATCACGCCCAGCTGCTCGTCCACCTTCACCTCGGCGAAGATGGCCGAGTGCGTGTTGCGCGCGTATTTGCTGAGATCCCTGAAGCTGTTGGCCCGCTCGCGCTCGACGCGTTCCACCCCGCCGTGGCGCATGGCGTCGGCAATCGACACGGCGCGGCTTGCGTCCCTGCGGTTGACGATGCGGCCGTCAGCGAGCGTCACGTCGTCCGGCGTCGCCCCGGCCAGCGGCGAGCCCGGCACCGCCTTCGCCAGGGTCAGCAGATCGTGGCGGATGTCCTGGGCCGTCGCCGCGATGGCGTTCGATACCGTGGCGGCGATCCAGGAGCCGCCCTCCAGGGGCGAGGGCGGCAGCGACGAATCCCCGAGCTTGATGGAGATGCTCTCCAGCGGCAGCCCCAGCATGTCGGCCGCCACCTGCGCCATGATGGTATAGGTGCCCGTGCCGATATCGGAGGTGGCGCACGCGACCTCGGCGTGCCCGTTGGCCCCGAGCGTGACGCGCACCGTGGCCGGCATCTGCAGCGCCTCCCACACACCCGTGGCCATGCCCCACCCTATGAGCTCGCGGCCCTCGCGCATGGAGCGGGGCGTCCGGCTGCGCCGCTCCCAGCCGAAGGCTGCGGCCCCCTCACGGTAGCACTCGCGCAGAGCCTTGCTGGTGTAGGGGAGGTCCTCGTTCTGGTCCCGCTCCGAGTAGCAGATGAGCCGCAGCTTCAGCGGGTCCATCTGCAGCGCCGCGGCCAGCTCGTCCATCGCGCACTCCAGCGCATAGACCCCGGTGGCCGCCCCCGGCGCGCGCATGTCGGAGGGTGTGGGCGCGTCGAGCCGCACCAGCCTGTGCTCGAACCTCGTATTGGGGCACCTGTAGAGCAGGCCGCCCCAGGCGGTGTCGTTGCGCGCGAACGCCTCGTTCTGCGAGGTGGCGGCGATGGCCTCGTGGGTGAGCGACGCGAGGGTCCCGTCGCGGCTCGCGCCGATGGCGAGGCGCTCGATGGTGGCCGGCCGGTGGCCCAGCGCATACATCTGCTGGCGCGTCAGCACCACCCGCGCCGAGCGCTGCAACGCCCGCGCCGCCATGACTGCGAGCGCCACCTGGTACTGCGGCCGGAGGCCGGAGCCGAACCCGCCGCCCATGTAGGACGACACCACGCGCACCTCGTCCGCCCGCAGGCCGAGGGCGCTGCACAGGTAGCGGTGGACATTCTGCACCCCTTGCGTCTTGTCATAGACCGTGAGCCGGCCGCCGCCCTCCCAGGCCACGGTGGTGGCGAACGGCTCCATGGGGTTGTGGTTCTCCCGCGGGATGAAATATTCAGCCTCGTGACGCACCTCGGCCGCACGAAAAGCGCCCGCAGCGTCCCCGCGCGGCTTCGCGGGCTGGGGCACGACGAACGCCTGATCGCGTCCCACCTGCAGGTCCGTATTGAACGGCTCGGCCGCGTAGTCCACGCCTACCAGCGCGGCGGCGAAGCGGGCGGTCTCCCACTCATCCGCCAGCACCAGCGCCATCGGCTGCCCGCTGAACAGGATCCGGTCGCCATAGAGCGGCCGGAACGGCGCGCCGTCCTCCGGTGCGGCATCGTCGGCGTAGGCCTTGTCGCTGTCGGCCATCCACGGCCGGTTGTCGTGCGTCAGCACGTCGATCACGCCGGCAACGCGCAAGGCCCGGCGGGCGTCGATGCGCGCGACGCGTCCTTTGGCAATGGCGGACGTGACCACGTAGCCGTAGGCGAGGCCGGGACCGAGGGCGAGGCCCGGCCGGTTGTACTCGGCGGCGTACCTGGCCGCTCCCGTCACCTTGGCGCGGCCGTCGATGCGGGACGTGGGCGTGCCGATGTGCCGGGTCGTGGGTCTCATTGCGCGATTGTCCGGGATGGGTTGTGCCAGGGCCGTTGCGGGGTGCGCGGGGTGCTCCGGATCGACAAGGCCACCCACGCCGGCGGCTCCGATGGCGGCGGCACCGCCGAGGACGCGCCGGCGGGTGATCTCGTGCGTCATGGCTTGCCCGGCTCGTTGCTATGCGCTTCCCGCTCACACGATTTTCTTGCTCGACTGCGATTGTGGCGTGCCGTTCGCCGCCTG
>JBAPMW010000712.1:0-1844 GCA_049278815.1 Hyphomicrobiaceae bacterium | reverse complement strand
CTCCCGAGCCTGCAAGCGGCGCTCGGCAGCGCGATCCTCGCGCCGTGCGCCTCGTGCACCGTGGGCCTCGGCCAGTCCTTCCCGCTCCGCCGCCTCATCCCTGGCGAGACAGCACTTCTTGTACTTGTTGCCACTGCCGCAGGGGCAGGGATCGTTGCGTCCGGGCTTGACCATTGGGGCGGGACACTTTTCGTACGGGGAGGACGCATCCGTTGTACCGAGAGCTGCTGGTCGACGCCACATTCCACAATCTCCTGCTTGCCTGTGACCGCGATCTCGCCGAGGAGGCCAGAGCCGGGCGATGCTCGTTGTGCGGTGGTGTGCTGCATTCGGCAACCTACCCGCGCAAGCCGCGTGGCCGGCCCCAGAGCGTGAGCCGCCAGCTTGGACCCGAACATGATCGGCGCTACAGCTTCTGCTGTGCTGTCGATGGTTGCCGCTCGCGGGCGACGCCGCCGTCGTTGCGCTTCCTCGGCCCAAAGGTCTACCTCGCCACGATCGTTGTGCTGATCGCGATCATGCGGCATGGCGCGAGCGCCGCACGCGTGCAGCGGATGAACGAGGCCATCGGCGTCGATCGCCGCACCGTCGAGCGCTGGCGCCGATGGTGGCGCGACAGCTTCACGGCGACGCCGTTCTGGCAGATCGCCCGGGCCGCGTTCATGCCGCCGGTCGAGCACGAGCGGCTGCCAGGATCGCTGATCGAGCGCTTCAGCGGCGGTGACGCCGATCGCCTGATTGCGATGTTGCGCTTCCTCGGTCCCATCACCGGAGGCAGCCACGCTCGATAGCGGTCTCTCTCGATCCGCAGGGGATGCTCGTCGCCAGCACATCACGACGATCCCTACGTGTGGAGGGCCGGCTCGACTTCTCCAAGTACGAAGAGATGCAGCCGGTTGTACACCGAGTACAACATCGGCCACTACCGACGCAGCTTCTCGCTGTCGAGCAAGATCGACCAGGACCGGATCAGCGCGCAGATGCAGGATGGCGTGCTGACGCTCCTTCTGCCAAAGGCGGAAGAGGCCAAGCCGCGCAGGATCTCGGTCGGCTGATCCAGGAATCGGCATGCCTGCAGGATGCCGCCCGGCGCTGCGCTGCCGGGCCGCATCCTGCCCCATGAAACTTCAGCGATTGCATGCTGTTTGCTCGAATCCAACGAGCAGCCATGGAGAAAGGAGATGAAGGCTCAGGCACTCATCGGTGGCGCGACCTATGGTCTCGATGCCCTCAAGGTGATCTGCAATGCGTTCGACGACGCCTGGGCGCAGATCGCGCATCACTTCGATGACGACGTTCATCAGGCCGAGGAAGTTCGTCTAAGGCTGGCGCTTGCGATCCTGGCGGTCGCCACCGATACCAGCAGAGACCCGGAAGAGCTCAAGAACCAGGCGTTGCAGGTCCTTGCCATGAACTACCACGAGCTAGCAGCCCCCAGTGGTCTCGCGCGGTAGTCGCACCGACCTGCGCAGCAATCGCAACACCAGAGCAAGGTCGAGCCGTTGTGGCGGAGGTTGAGGTTGTGTCTGCAGAGCCACTTGAACTGGACGCGGCCCCCGCGCGCGAGCGACAGGGTTGGTGCGCTGCGGAGCCTTTTACGGCCGCTTACCCCGTTGGGCGCGGGCTGCTGCGGGGAGCACCGACGGTCCATCCCATTGGCAGGCTCACGGAACGCGCTGCCGGTAGGCGTAGCTCTCGTGCGAATGCGACGGGCGTCTCCTCCAGGGGAGGCTTGCGCAGCTCGACGATGATTGTCAGTTTGCGGTATTTTGCAACCGCGACGATGGTGACAGCTTGAGCAAGAGATGCGGTGCCGAAATCACTCCGACCGCCTGCACCCACTC
>JBAPMW010000711.1:0-8880 GCA_049278815.1 Hyphomicrobiaceae bacterium | reverse complement strand
GACGGGCTCACGTCTCGAGGAGGCAAGGCGCGATCCCGCTTTCCCCGCAGTGGTGTCAACTATCCTGCGTGAAGACCCCGCCAACTGGCGAGGCGAGCTCAACGATGTGTTCAACGTATTCTTCGCGAAGACCGCGTATTGCCGGTATGAGAGCATCAAGGCGCAGACGCTCATTCTGCACGACCCGGAGGATAAATTCGTGCCATTCGTCCATGCCAAAAATGCGGCGCAGAATGTCCCGAAGGCACTGCTACGCAGCTTTCATCTCGCGGGGCACGTCATCTGGTTGGGCCCCGATGCCCGAGCCATGCACGAAGCCCGCGTAGACTTCATACTCGGATCGGCATGAGCTTCTCTGCCGGCCGCCACCTCACAGCCGCGGGCTATCATCGTGCCTACGCTACGCGGCGGCGCGAACCAGGTCCGTTGTAGCGGTTCTGCAACCCGTGCGCGTAACTTGCTGCGCCGCCAGCGTCAGTGGCACAACCCTGAAGTCTTCGGCACTGCAGCGATTCCGGCAGGAATCAGAGGTAGTTGCTCCGTCACTAGCGCGGCCCCTGCATGCCCGCACATGACCCGATGTATGGACCGGCGGTGCGTTGCAAGAGAAATCGGTGAGCTCTGGAGACTTTGGTCTCGCACCAATGTATCCGGCCTTTGGGTGGAGCTCATGCGCTCCCGGCCATCATGGATATGAGCGCGCATTCGAGCTTCTTATATGATCTGGTCACGGTCGGGGATGGCGCCGTGTTCGGGCCCTCGCCGAGCGCGAACGATGGTCGGGGCCTCCCAGATGGCGGCGACGATCGGCCCCATTCGCGGCTCCAGCCACTGAACGCGGATCGGGCCCAGCACGAAACCGACGCCGAACACGATGGCGAAGTAGAGCACGGCTGCCGCTGTGACCCGCATATCCGTCTAGCCGATCACCTGCTGGGACGGGCCGCCGCAGCGACCTCGGCAGCTCCGGCCCAGCACCGAAGCGGACCGCGAGATCGGGCAAGCGTGCGCCGATGCCGAGATATGACGCGAACTGCTGGCGTAGCCGCGGCACCTCGATCGGCTGGTTGATGAACGCGTGCTTCAGTCCGAGCGCCGTCGCCTGCAGGGCGAAGCGCTGGCAGGCGCGTCCGGCCTCGATCCAGTGGGCCTTGTCGTTGCGCTCCGAGACGAACACGGCGACGCCCGTCGAGCTTTGGATGTGGGCGCGGTACTTGTCGTTCCCGCCGCTCTCGGTGAACACCAGCGGTAGCAGCAGGCGTGCGAGCCAGGCCGGCAACGCGGGATTGCCGGACGAGCGGGCAAACAGTCCGTCCATGGTCGAGACCGCATCTGCTTCGTTGAAGCGCATCCAGCCCTTGAGCTCATCCAAGAAGGCCTTGTCGCGCATCTGCGCCGTGTTGCCCTCGACCACGTAGTCGATGACGTTGGCAATCTTCACCCGATCGGTGATGACGAGGACCGAAACACCATCGCCTGTGCCCGCCTGCTCGAGGAGACGCAGGGTCTCGCCTGCCACCGGCTTGCCATCGTAGGCCGCGCGCGTGCTTTGCCGGCGTGGGATGGCGTCGACCAAGGCCGAGGCCAAGGGCGGCGCCCGTTCGAGCATGATCGCAATCGCGTCTGCCTCGACCGCCAGACTGGCCTTCAATCCGGTTGCAGCAGCCGCATGCACGAGGTTCTCCGCGGCACACCCGAGGCTTGCAAACACATGGTGGTCATCCGGGTCGACGGCAGGACACCTGCGCGCGAAGTCCGGAGCAATGGTGATGCGATCCGCCTCAATCGTGAACTTCCAAGGCTGGGTGTTGTGGCTGTTGGCTGCCAGCGTGGCGTATCGCACCAGTTCTCTCGAGCCACCGTCAGCGCGGAGCGGCGCCCATGTCGAACGCACCGCTTCGTCGTACGACATGGCTGTGCCGGCCTGCGCTCCGCCTTCCGGGAAAATGCCTCCGATTGCGAGACCGGCACCGCCGGCGATCAATCTGCGCCTGTCAATCATAGGGGGGCCCCGCGTTGCTGTCGGCACAGCGTCTATTGCAGCGATCGGCGACGCAGGCGCGTTGATTGAGCGCAAAGCCGCTGTCGCCGGCGAACTATACATTCACCGTCAAACAGGCGATGGTGGACCAGAATGTCCAAGCGGTACGATGTCGTTGTCATTGGCTCGGGTCTCGGCGGCCTGACGGCGGCGGCGCTGCTCGCGCGGGCTGGCCGCAAGACGCTTCTCATCGAGCGCAATGCCTCGGTCGGCGGAGCTGCCTCGACCTACAAGGTTGGCGATCTCGTGGTCGAAGCGTCCCTGCACGAGACCAGCGACCCGCACAGCCCTGCCGATCCCAAACACCACGTCCTCACCCGGCTCGGCCTTCTGGACTCCGTAAAATGGGTGCCGGTCGGCTCGCTCTATGAGGTCAGGGGAGGCCCGGTCGGTGCGCCCTTTCTGTTGCCGGACAGCTTTGCGGGCGCGCGGGCCGCGCTCAATGATCGCTTTCCGGCGGCGCGCGGCGGAATCGCCGCGGTGCTGGACGAGATGGAGCGCCTGTCCGAAGGCCTTGGCACGCTTAGCCGCGGACGTGACGCTTTCCGCGACCCGCGTGAAGGCTTGTCTGCCCTCGTGAAGCTCCGGCCGATGGTGCGGGACTGGCGGCTCTCGCTCGGCCAGGTGCTGCATCGGCATTTCGGCGACAACGAGGCTCTCAAGTGCGCGCTCGCAGCCAACCTCGCCTACTATCATGATGATCCTGACACGTTGTGGTGGATCTTTTTCGCCGTCGCCCAAGGCGGATACCTGCTGTCGAGCGGGCACTACATCCGGGGCGGATCACAGCGGCTCAGCGACGCGCTCGCGGGCGCCATCACGGCGGCAGGAGGCGAGATCCTGCTCGGCCGCGCCGCAACCGAGATCCGCCTAGACGCCGACGGCCGGCCGCGCAGCGTGCTGCATGCCAACCGGGACGGCAGCGACACGGCGGAGGTGGAGGCGCCAATCGTTGTCGGCAACGCGGCACCCGGCGTGCTTGCCGGCATGCTTCCCGAGGCTGCTCGCGCGGGCTTCCTCGCCCCCTATGCCGAGCGGTCCCCGTCGATCTCGCTATTCTCGGCCACGTTCGGCCTGTCGGTTCGCCCGGCGGAGCTCGGGATAAGGGCCTATTCGACCTTCCTGCTGCCGCATTGGATGATGACGCTTGCGCAGTACCGTGACAGCAGCGAGTCCTGGGCTCGTTTCCCGCCGGCCAATCCCCCGCTATGACAGTGGTGGACTATTCGGCGATCGACTCCGGCCTCGGCGGCCCACCCTATCCCGTTTCTGTGGTCGGCCCGGACCGGGTGGGCAATTGGGCAGGCCTCGGCAAACCCACCTTGGAGCACAAGCGCAGGCAGTGGAGCAAAGCGATGGTGGCCACCATCGACCGGGAATTTCCTGGCTTTGCATCGCACGTCGTCGCGTCTCAGTTCAGCAGCGCGCACGCGCTCGCCAGTTATCTGAACGCGCCCGAGGGCGCCATCTATGGATTTGCCCCACTGCCACCGACAGGTCCGGTCTGGAGGGGCGTCGGGCGCTCGCCGAACACCGCGATCCCTGGGCTTCATCTGGCGTCGGCCTATGCCGGCGCCGGGGGCTTCACCGGGGCGATCCGCTCCGGCGCTGGCGCAGCGGACCTCGTGATCGCGCACGCAGCAAGGTAGGCGCGAGCCGCGTGGTGCTTTGATTCATCGCAACGCTTGAGTCGTGATCGCCGTTAGTGTCCGCCAGATGTGGCAGCCCCCGCAATGGTCCATAGCCTTCCCCATCACTGCCGCGGTGATGGCCGTCTCTGCGCTCGCGATCGTCTGGGGCCGGCACGTCGGCGCCGCTTGGCTTGCCGTCATCGGCGGCGGCGTCATCGCCGGTCTTTGCCTCTCGATCGCGTGGACCTTGCATCCGCTGCTCGGTTCGCTTGTGGCGCTCTTTATCTTCACCTCCCTCCTCGCCCTGCTATCGGCTTGGCTGGCAACGCCGGACGCGGTGTTGCCGGCGAGCGTCGTGGCACTTCTTGTCGCTTCGAGCTGGGTGCTCGGCTACCATGTTGCGTTCACCGGCACCATATCGCAGCCCATCGCGCGCGAAACTGAAAGCTTCGGTCGAGGCGGCGGCCGCCGCGCGCTCATCATCTTTCATCCTGGTCGCGGCGGGCTACAAGCAAAGCTGCAACGCAGGCTCGCCGAGACGATGGCGGGCGAAGGATGGCGTGTCGACCTCGTCACTGCCCACAGATCGAGCCCGACTGATGCGAGCGGTTATGACCTCGTGATCCTGGCCGCACCGACCTACAACTTCCGGCCCGCGCGGCCCCTCTTGGATCACCTCGTTCGAATGATCTCGCTCAGGGGAAAGCGTGTCGGTCTCGTCCTGACCGGCGGCGGCATGACCGACGCGGCGATGGCATTCCTGCGCCGGCGAATACAAGAGAGAGGCGCGCGGGTGGTTTGCGCGCTTGAGATCTGGACGGCCCGTCCGAACTCGGAGCGGCACGGCGTGGACGACCCGCTCGAGATTATTCGGCGCGCCGGTGTCGAGCTGGCCGGCAGCGCGGACGGCATCGGCACTTCGGTGCTGGCCGAACCACGCCGGGCGGCAATCGGGTGAGAGGAGAACCCCAGCAATTGCTGACCGATCGATCCTCATCATCGGCGCCGGTATAGGCGGACTGGCCACGGGCCGCGGCTCAACGCGCCAAGTTGACAAGGATCTTGTGGCGCTTCTGGCGCCTGAGACGAACGTTGCGCATCTTGTCGCATGTCTTCTGAAGCTATTAGCACGAGGCTGAAAACCTCGGCGCTGCAGCGATTCCATCAGCTATCAGACGTACTTGAGCCGAATGCTGCGTGGCCGTGCCACTCCCGCACCTGACCCGAACCTGTCTTTAGTGGGCTAGGCTTGCGCCCGCTGCGGCAATTCATGATCACGCTTGTTTGGCAAGGTGCTGCGAAGGGCGAATTTATCTGCTGCCGCAAGAACCAGCGCCGCCATGGCGGCAGTTGCCAACAGCCAGGGCTGCAATTCGGTCATTGCCTGAAGCTGCCCCTTTGCCGCGAGCGCATTCACGACTCCAAACGCGCCCATGAAATTATGGAACACGATGGTGCCGTAGACATCCCGCGACACAAAGAAGAACAGGCTGGTGACGAGCCCAATCACGCTCAGAAATGCGACCATCCCTATCGTGTTGAATGGTGGACTGTGCGCGAAGTGATAGGCACCGAAGAGGACGCTCGCGATCACGGCGGCCAATCCCACAGCGATTATGCGTCCAAGATCGCGGAACGCTGCCTCAAAGACGGTGCCGACGACCGCCCAGCAAACGATCACTTCCGCAGCAGAAACCACGAGCACTTGCGCGAATGCGTTCGTGAGCACGATAGGATCGGACGTTGGGCCGCCAGACAAAGCGTAAAACGCGAGCCCCAGGACAAGACCCGCTGTGACCGCGATGGCTGTCCGGGCCGGTGAGCCGAAACCGGCAGCCTCGCGTCGCAGATAATGCCAATTCAAGATGAAGCGCAGGACGACGATTGCGCCGACGATGCCGATGCCCAGGTTTGCGACTAAGGCGTAGAGCAGCCGGTCGGTCGCTGCCTCGGGACGAAGGAACGTCTCAATGCGGCCTTCGAAGAACCACGTCGCCGCGGTCCACACGATGAAGAGGGCCAACGCCGTGCCAACAGCCTTTTTGGCGTCTGTCATAGGCTCCCTCCATGCATGCAGCACGAGGTCGGTTTGTGCCGATAGAACAGAAAAATCGTGCAGCTCTTGTCTCCGCCGTCCTTGATGACGATCAAATCGTTTGATGCGAAGCATGAGAGCACAGCCGCTGCCAGTGAAGAGGAGTGCCGATCCTCACCCAGGTCCGGCAGATGACCGGGGTTTCAGCCACTCGTTGTGCTCCCTCAATGAGTTACCGGGCCTGACCTGACCCCAGCGAGGAGAAGCAGCGTTTCGCCGACAGCGTGACCGGCCTGCTGGAGAAACGATTTCCGGGCCGTGCCAGCAAATCCAGGTTGTCGATGTCGCGACCGCGATGACGACCTTGCGCTTCACCGGTGCAGCGTGCCTCGCCTTGTCGGCCACAGACGTTGCCGCGTTCTCTCTGGATTCAGCGAGGCGCTCATCAAGCTTGCCGTATGGAACACATGCAATGAGCAGGCGCATCGCCACCATTAAGGCCGTCCGGCCCGGACCATCACCTGTTCCACGCGATGGCCGATGCCCTAATCGACGCTGTCGTGCCTGAGCACCGGCTGTGATTTGTCGCCAAGGCATGCGCAATATAGGTAAGGGAGGTATCCTATGAGGGGCCGAAGTATGAGCCACACTATTCGCGAGAAGAACAAGCTCTTGCAGCGCGTTCGCCGCATCCGAGGGCAGGTCGAGGCGATAGAGCGCGCGCTCGAACAGGAAATCCGTTGCGCCGATGTCCTGCAGCTCATCGCGTCCGTCCGCGGTGCGATCAACGGACTCACGGGCGAGGTAATGGAAGATCATATCCGGGAGCACATTCTCCATGCAGCCGGAGACGCGCAGCGCCGACACGGTGCCGGGGAACTCATCGTGTCGTTCGGGCATACCTGAAATAGAAAGGACTATGACCATGGCTCTGCAGCACAGCCGACCCCGGGTCCTTGCCGGCCGGGCGGAGGAACGCCTCGCAGCGCCAGCGCTCCTGGACGAGGAAGCAGCGGTACGACACCAGATCCATGACCGCAGACATGTCGATGATCATGATCATGGGCACCACCACCCATTCGCATGGCCCGAAGCCGTTCGCATTGCCATTGTTGCTGTTTCAGCCACCACCGTGTGGTTCCGCGTTTGGGAGCCCTATCCCGCGTTCAGCGTGATCGGCGCGCTGGGTCTTGCGATCGGGGGCTGGCCGATCGTCAAGGAGGCCTTTGAGAACATCGTCGCACGCCAGATGACCATGGAGCTGTCCATGACGATCGCGATCGTCGCGGCGGCCGCCATCGGGGAGTTCTTTACCGCCCTGGTCATCACCCTCTTTGTGCTGGCTGCGGAGGTGCTGGAGGGCATGACGGTCGGTCGCGGGCGCAAGGCGATTCGCGATCTTCTGGAATTTCTGCCGCACAGGATAACGGTGCGGCGTGCCGGGTCGATCCGCTCCATCCCGGCCGAGCAGCTGACCGTAGGCGACGCGGTGCTCGCCGCGCCCGGCGAGCGCATTCCGGTGGATGGGACCGTGCTCTCCGGCCATTCGTTCGTCGACCAATCCCGCATCACCGGTGAATCGATGCCGGTGGAGAAGACAACTGGTGCCCATGTCTTCGCCGGCTCAATCAACCAGTCCGGCGCCCTTGAGGTCGGCGCCGAACGCGTCGGCCGCGACACGAGCTACGGCAAGATCATCGAGGCGGTCGAACGGGCCGAGCGGTCACGTGCACCGGTTCAGCGCCTTGCCGATCGCATGGCCGGGTATCTCGTTTATTTCGCCCTCGGGGCCGCGGCTCTCACCTTTCTGATCACAGGGGATATCCGCTCGACCATCTCGGTCGTCATCGTAGCCGGCGCCTGCGGTATCGCAGCTGGGACACCGCTTGCAATTCTCGGAGCTATCGGCCGTGCCGCTCGCCTCGGTGCAATCGTCAAGGGCGGCGTGCACCTCGAAACGCTCGGGCGCGTCGACACCGTGGTGCTCGACAAGACCGGCACGCTCACCCTCGGCAGGCCTGAGGTGCAGCGCATCGTTCCGGTGGAGGGAGGTGCGGCGGAAGCGGTTCTTGCGGCCGCAGCTGCGGCCGAGCTGCGCTCGGAGCATCCTCTGGGCAAGGCCATCGTCGCTTACGCGCGCAAGACAGGGGGCACCGTCGCCGAGCCGGCTGAGTTCGCCTACACGCTGGGCCGAGGTATCACAGCGAAGCTTGACGGTGACATCATCGTGATCGGAAGCCAAATCTGGATGACGGACAACGGCATCGCAGCTCCGGCGACATGCAGCCATGACGCTGATGCGGGAACCGAGGTGTTTGTTGCGCGCAATGGGAAACTGCTTGGCTCGATCATCGTGGCGGACACCATTCGTCCTGAAGCCCGGCCTGCCATCGAAGCGTTGCACCGGATGGGCCTGAAAACGGTTCTGCTTTCGGGAGACGCGCGCCGTGTCGCAGCAGCCGTCGG
Source organism: Hyphomicrobiaceae bacterium (assembly GCA_049278815.1). Lineage (GTDB taxonomy): Bacteria > Pseudomonadota > Alphaproteobacteria > Rhizobiales > Hyphomicrobiaceae > AWTP1-13. The sequence continues at coordinate 707 of JBAPMW010000711.1, read as the reverse complement.
CGCCAAGCTCGGAATTGCAGAGATCGAGTCGGAACTCCTTCCCGAAGAGAAGCTATCGCGCATTCGGGAGCTCGTGGCGCAGAAGCGCGTGGTTGCCATGGTTGGCGACGGCGTCAACGATGCGCCCGCACTTGCTGAAGCCAACGTCGGCATCGCCATGGGTTCCGGCACCGATGTGGCACAGGAGAGCGCTGATGTCGTTCTGCTTGGCAACGATCTCGCTCGCTTGGTCGAAACGCTTGCGGTAGCCAGAAGAACCCGTGGCATCATCTGGCAGAATTTTGCCGGCACTCTGATCGTCGACACGATCGGGATGGGGCTTGCCGCTATCGGCATGCTCGGCCCACTCCTCGCCGCGTTCATTCATGTGAGTTCAGAGCTGGTCTTCATCCTGAACTCGGCGCGGCTGCTGCCCCGAAACGCCGCAAATGCGTAGCCCGCCATGTCGGTATCGCCGGACCCCGTCTGCCCTGGCTGTTTAATAACGGGCACGGATCAAAAATCACTAGAATCCAATTCTAGAGCGGATTCCACCTGATGTGGATCAGGCGCGGTAGCCTGCGTGTCTGAAGTAGCCGGCGCAGTCGGTTGGCGCGATCGCCTTGACGCTGCGTCCGACCAGCTTCCAGAGCGCGTTGACGGTGCGGGCGGCGCCCTTGCGCAGGGCCGACTTGATCTTGGCGTAGGCGTTCTCGATGGGGTTGAAG
>JBAPMW010000710.1:0-3287 GCA_049278815.1 Hyphomicrobiaceae bacterium | reverse complement strand
GCCGATTATCTCGATTGAACGAATAAAGCGACGGGAGAGACCTATGGCCGAAGCAGCAGTGAAGGCAAAGCCCGAAACCGCGCCGGGAGCGGAACAGGAGCTGACCGACGGATTTCACCTCATCATTGACGCGCTCAAGCTCAACGGCCTGACCACCATCTATGGCGTGCCGGGAATTCCGATCACGGATTTCGGCCGCATGGCGCAAGCCTCCGGGATCCGCGTCATTTCGTTCCGCCACGAGCAGAATGCCGGCTATGCGGCGTCGATCGCCGGCTTCCTGACCAAGAAGCCCGGCATTTGCCTCACCGTTTCGGCGCCCGGCTTCCTCAATGGGCTCACCGCGCTCGCGCATGCGACGACCAACTGCTTCCCGATGATCCTGATCTCGGGTTCTTCCGAGCGCGAAATCGTCGACCTGCAGCAGGGCGACTACGAGGAGATGGACCAGCTCGCAATTGCCAAGCCGCTCTGCAAGGCGGCGTTCCGCATCCTGCACGCGCAGGACATCGGCATCGGCATTGCGCGCGCTATCCGCGCCGCGGTCTCGGGCCGCCCGGGCGGCGTCTACCTCGATCTGCCGGCCAAGCTGTTCGGGCAGGTGATGGATGCGGAGGCCGGCGCCAAGTCGCTGGTCAAGGTCATCGACCCGGCGCCGGCGCAGATCCCCGCACCCGATGCGGTCAAGCGTGCGCTCGACGTGCTGAAGGGCGCCAAGCGGCCGCTGATCATCCTCGGCAAGGGCGCGGCCTACGCGCAGGCGGACGAGGCGATCCGGACGCTTGTCGAGAGGAGCGGCATTCCGTTCCTGCCCATGAGCATGGCCAAGGGCCTGCTGCCCGACACGCACCCGCAGTGTGCGGGCGCGGCGCGCTCGACCGTGCTCAAAGAGTCCGACGTGGTGATGCTGATCGGCGCGCGCCTCAACTGGCTGCTGTCGCACGGCAAAGGCAAGACCTGGGGCGAGCCCTCCTCAAAGAGGTTCATCCAGGTCGACATCGAGCCGAGAGAGATGGACTCCAATGTCGAGATCGCCGCGCCGCTGGTGGGCGATATCGGCTCGTGCGCGTCCGCGCTGGTTGCCGGCATGGGCGGCGGCTGGGCTCCTCCGCCGGCCGACTGGGTGAAGGCCGTCAGCGCCAAGAAGGAGGAGAACATCGCCAAGATGGCGCCGCGGCTGATGAACAACCGCTCGCCCATGGACTTCCACGGCGCGCTGGGTGCGCTGCGCACCGTCATCAAGGAGCGGCCCGATGCCATCCTTGTCAACGAGGGCGCCAACACGCTCGATCTCGCGCGCGGCGTCATCGACATGTACCAGCCGAGGAAGCGCCTCGATGTGGGCACCTGGGGCGTGATGGGCATCGGCATGGGCTTTGCCATCGGTGCGGCCATCGAGACCGGCAAGCCGGTGCTGGCGGTGGAGGGCGACAGCGCCTTCGGCTTCTCCGGCATGGAGGTTGAGACCATCTGCCGCTACGGGCTCCCGGTCTGCGTCGTGATCTTCAACAACGACGGCATCTATCGCGGCGTCGATGTGAACCCCACGGGCGGGGCGGACCCGGCGACCACCGTGTTCGTCAAGGGCTCGCGCTACGACAAGATGATGGAGGCCTTCGGCGGCGTCGGCATCAACGCCACGACGCCGGATGAGCTGAAGCGCGCCGTCAACGCCGCCATGGACTCCGGCAGGCCGACCCTCATCAACGCCATGATCGACCCCGCCGCCGGCAGCGAGAGCGGCCGCATCGGCAACCTCAACCCGCAGAGCGCGCTGAGGAAGAAGGCGTAACTGGTAACCGTCGGGCGGGTCAGGCCGAAGGCCGTAACCCGCCACTGTTGCAGCAGAAGCAGAGTAGCGGTCATGTCGATTACCGCACGCAAGCTCAGACGCGTCTCGGCAGCGGAGTATCTCGCCGCCGAGAAGGACGGCTCTTGGCGCCACGAGTTCATCAACGGCGTCGTGTTTGCGATGAGGGGCTCCAACTTTCGACACAACTTCATCCGCACCAACCTGGCCGAGGTGCTGCACGAGCATGTCACGCCAAGCGGACGCGTATTCATGGCCGAGGTGAAGCGCGCCTTAAGAGCAAGGACGACGAACGCTACTACTATCCTGACGTCTTCGTTGCCTGCGATCCAAACGACTGCGATCCCTACTGCAGTGGCGCGTCGCTGGTGGTGGACGTGCTGTCGCCCAGCACGGAGCGGATTGATCTTGTCGAGAAATTCGACGCGTACAGGCGGATGCCCACCCTTCTGGAGTACGGCATCCTCACCCAGGACGACATGGAGCTGGAGCTGTTCCGCCGGCGCACGGACTGGCAGCGCGAGTTCTATCAGCGCGACAACACCGTCACCTTCGAGAGCGTGGGCCTCACGATCAACGTGTCGAGTCTCTACCGCGACATCGACTTCGATGACCCGGCGCCGTCCGCGCCCGCACGGCGCGCGACGGATGGAGAGCTCCCATGAGTAATCTTGCCCATGCGACTCCTCGTATGTCGCCGTCAGAATATCTTGCGTTCGAGGAAGATGCGCCGGTCAAGCACGAGTATCTGAACGGCTCTGTCCACGCGATGGCAGGTGCCTCGCCTCGGCACAATCTGATCGCACAGAATCTCCTCATAGCCTTGCGCCCGACGGCCCGGTCCGCGGGGTGTCAGGTCTTCATCTCCGACGTGAAGCTCAAGGTGAGGACCCTGGCGGGCGAGTTCTTCTACTACCCCGACGTTCTTATGTCGTGCACGGCAGCCGATCGCAATCCACTGTTGCGCGAGCAGCCGGTGCTTCTAATCGAGGTTGCGTCGCCATCGACCGAGCGCATCGACCGCGGTGAGAAGCTCAACAACTATCGTCAGATCCCCTCGCTTATCGAATACGTGATTGTCGAGCAGAAGCGACACGAGGTCGAGATCTACCGCCGCCGAAACGGCTGGGTGTGCGAGGTGATCGAGCCTGACCAACCGCTGGCTCTCGAATGCGTGGGGCTCACTCTCAGCATGTCGGACATCTACAGCGACATCGACTTCGAGGACCCGACGCTATCGGAGACATGAGACGCAACAACGGGATGAGACCGGGTGTGGGCAGTCGCCGCAACCCGGCACGGAAAAGGTGGGAGGCCGCCGATGGCATGGTTCAGCAGGTTCAGGGCAAGGCCGCAAGGCCCGGCGAATGAGACAAGAAGGGACACCCGCATGGGCAAAGCGCTGGAAGGCGTCAAGATTCTCGACTTCACCCACGTCCAGTCTGGTCCAACGTGTACGCAGCTGCTGGCCTGGTTC
>JBAPMW010000709.1:0-2803 GCA_049278815.1 Hyphomicrobiaceae bacterium | reverse complement strand
CAAGTAAGAATCAGGCGCCTACGCATGACTACAAATCCCATGTATTCAAGCCCACCCGACGCTCGCAATTGACTGTTTAGACTTAATATTTTGCGGATCAGTCGCGAATTCTGGCCGGGAACTTCGGTTTAGCGCGTTATCACACGGCCAAGACCCGTATTCCCCGTGATGCAGTTTGGTCACGTAGTGTGATCTTGCGCCGCCATATGCTTGCCGCGAGGCGCGGCCTCATCCACGCTGGCGAGGTGGATGCCGAGGAAAAGGGGCGTCGCCATCTAGGCGGGCAAGCTCCCGCCCCGCTCGACACATCCGACAGGGGCAGCGTGCGGTCAGCGGAGTCGGAGACCACGTGGTTACCGTCGGGGGGGGAACGCCACGGCCCTCACCGCCCGTCGTGGCCCTCGAAAACGGTGCACCCCCGGCCCGCCAAGTGCCGTGAAGTTCCCCCGCGGGACCCGCCATGTCCGGCCGCACCGTCGCTTCTCCTGGAAGCGCGCGCACAAATAGCACTATCCGAACGATCGCCCAGGTGTCGGTTCTTGACGCCAATATAACGGTTGTGAGACTATTCGTAATAGGTGAACTGCAGGGATTTTGGTGGCCGCCGCGCCGCGGCCTTACGGTTCAGCCGGAGCGGGGGTGCGGGTTAAGGGACTTGTCACTCCGGTGATGAAGCGGCCAGCTCCGGATCGTCCGGGAGATGCGCGTCAGCGCCTGCAGACCAAGGCGCGGCGCGATGGCGACGCCCTCCAGGGCTGCCACTGGATTATCTCGCTCCTGACGCGCCGGCTCAACGGCACGTATGCGGGCGCCGTCTGCCCCAAGCACATGCAATTCCATCTCGACGCTTCGCCTTCCGTCACAACTGGCGCAACCCAAGCGCGTGGGCCGGATCGCGGCGGCGTCATCCAACAGCTCGTCGCGTACGAGCCGCTGACCATGCGATCACTGATCGCGACGATGTGCAGCTCACGCCAGCGAGGGGTGGCCGGGTGTTCCGGCGTGTTGACCAGCCTAAGACGGTTCGGCGTGTCGACCCAAACTGACGTTACCCTATACGAGCGCCGCAGCGATCGCTGGAAGGGCATCGACCGTAGCCTGCACTTGGCTGAGCAACCTGTCGCACTCCGGGCGAATCTCGGCCTGTCTTCTCGTGATTGGGCCCCAGTGTTTGCGGATATACCGCAACCCAACAGCCGCAAATTCTGCGGCAAACGCCGGGCACTCCTTGGACAGGCGCTGGAATTCTTTTCCGTCGCCGGAACCGAAGTTCTGGAGGTCCCCGGCAGAGCAGCGCACGCCTTCCCGAAACACATCGAGGAAGCCAGAGGGGTTTGCCGAGTATTGAGCGAACAGCGCAGGCATGAGCGGGCTTGCGGATTTCGCATTGAAGCTGGTCTGGAACAAGCCCGCCTCGGCGGTTTCTGCGGCGGTATTGTCGGCCGTCCTGTCGCGGCCGACACAGTGCTTACCGGAGCTTTCGCGCATGCCGAGCCCGATCAGCAGCACGAACAGGTGGCGGAGCGTGTCTGCTCCGCCGGCGCTGTTGTCCATCCCGGCAGCGGAAAAGACGTCCCGGTACCAACTGAGCGCGTCGCGCGCGGAATCGCCAGTGTCGGCCCGCGCAATGTCGACCGCCGCGGGATCGCCTGCCTTCCATTTGCAGTAGACGCGTGCATAGACCAGAGCCATCCCCTTGATGTAGCCAGTCGGCGCGACGCCGCGGTCTTTCCATGGGAAGCGAGCAAGCTCGGAAGCGCCCGCCAGTGCGGTGATCGGCCCGGCGAACAGCGCCGGGGCTTCCGCGGGCGGGGCCATTGCACCTTCCAGGGAAGCCCATGTCCGCGGGCCAACGATGCCGTCCGGAACCAGCCCGTGGTCTCGCTGAAATTGCCGAACGGCGGCTTCCATGCTGGCGCTAAAAATGCTGTCAGGGGGCAGAGCCATACCGGCCTGGACCTGCTTCACGATGTCGCCTCGTGCGCCCCGGCGAAGGGTGGGCCGGCCGTCCGCATCGGTGGCGGGAATCACGGTCGGCAGCGGCGCCGTCCCGGCCATAATGGCGGCGACCTGCGTGCGGAAATCCACCATGTCAAAGGAAGGGTCGGGTTTACGCCCTTGCGGAAGGGCGTACTCCTTGTGCCCGCAGCACATGATGGCGTTGGCACCGAGTTTCTTCAGGAGCGCTGCCACGCCGCGCCGATAGGCATCCAGTTGCACGGCCGGCCAGGGATCGTTGGCGCTGCCGGTGTTCTCAGCCTCGATGCCGATGAAGCTTGAGTTACCAGTGCTGACGCCTTGCCACATGCCGCGTCCGGCGTGATTGGCGCGCCCAGCAGCCACCACGAAGAACGTCCCATCGCGCCCAAGTCCTAGTTGCGCCAGAGGCCCCGGCAGATCCGGTCTCCCGTTCGTGATGACGCCGAGGCTCGGCATGATCCCATTGGTCGAGCCGGCCGTGTGATGGCACATTACGCCCCTCACAGCGCCCACGTCGCCGCGGCCGCGCCTGCGCCAGCCCGGCTGTTCGGCCACCTTCAGCCCCGCATCCTCCAGCACCTCCGGCAGCCAGGTGAGCGAAAAGGCCATGTCACATTCCTCCCGCAGTGATGGGCAATTCCTCGTCCGTGGTGAGCTCAGCGGCACTGAAGTCGGCGTCGCACCCGTCTACGGCCTCCTCATCATCCGCCTCGTCCTTGGGGGCGGCCATGGCGCCAAAAGCCGGAGGCAAATCCTCATCCGAAGTCAGTTCGTCTTCGCGCAGCTCGATGCCGCACGCGCAGTGATCGGCGTGGTCGTCAGC
>JBAPMW010000708.1:0-1702 GCA_049278815.1 Hyphomicrobiaceae bacterium | reverse complement strand
AGCTCGGCATGGACCCACACGCCATCGTGCGCTGGATGGGCACCGCCAAGCCGCGCGATTTCGCCCGGCTGGCGCCCCTCGTGGTCGATCATGCGGCGAGCGCCGATCCGGCTGCGGCCGAGATCATGCGGCTGGCCGCGGGCCATATCGACACCATCGCCGCGCGCCTTAGCGACCACGGCGCGGCACGGCTGGCCCTCATGGGCGGGCTCGCCGCGGCCATCGCACCGTGGCTCGGTGAGGAGACGCGCGCCCGCCTGGTGCCGCCTGCCGGCGATGCCCTCGAGGGCGCGCTGCAGATCGCACGGGCGAGCAGGGGCGCTGCACGGGAGCTCATGCTGGACGCCCGGCAATGATCTTGGACCTCTCCCTTGGCGTCATCCCCGCGCAGGCGGGGACCCAGTACACCTCCCAACTAGGGTGCCCTGTCGGCAAAGCACTACGCTGGAAGCAAGGTCGCATGCCACCAGGCCGCCCTCGTGGAGAGGTGACCTGGGTTCCCGCCTGCGCGGGAATGACGCCCTTGGCGAGGGTGTGCGCTAACGCCGAGCCGCCGGTTTGGCGAGGCCGGATACGGCCGACCTTGCAGCATGCTGCGGTGGCCGGAGCAGATATCCCATGACCCGGCTCCAGACGCGCATGTCGCAGGAGATTGCCGAGGCCCCCGCAGCCGTGGCGCGGCAGGCGCAGGGGCTGGCGCATCCCTTGCGGGAGCTGGTGGCGTGCCTCAAGCGGCGGCCGCCGCAGGTCGTGGTCACCTGCGCGCGCGGCAGCTCGGCGCATGCGGCGACCTACGGCAAGCACCTGATCGAGCGGACCATCGGCGCGCCGGTGGCTGAGGCGGCGCCCAACATCGCCAGCGTGTATGGGCGGCAGCTCAACCTCAGGAACCAGCTGTTCCTCGCCATCTCGCAATCGGGCAAGAGCGACGACCTGATCGCGATGGCGTTGAGCGCGCGCGCGGCGGGGGCGCTGACCGTCGCGGTTCTCAACGTCACGGACGGCCCGCTCGCCCGCGCCTGCGATCTCATTCTGCCCATCGGTGCGGGGCCTGAAACGAGCGTGGCGGCGAGCAAGACCTTCGTGGCCACGCTCACGGCGCTGCAGCGGCTGGTCGCGGCGTGGACCGACGATGCGGCGCTTGCCCGCGCCGTCGACGCCCTGCCGGAGCGGCTGACCGAGGCCACCGACCTCGACTGGAGCGCGGCGACCGGGGCGCTGAGCCGCACGCGCAGCCTTGTCACCATCGGCCGCGGGCCGACGCTTGCCATTGCGCGCGAGGCCTCGCTCAAGCTCAAGGAGACGTGCAATCTGCATGCCGAGGCCTTCAGCGGCGCGGAGTTCCTGCACGGCCCCGTGGCGCTGGCGGCGCCGACCTATCCGATCCTCATGTTCATGCCGACCGATGCGGCGGCCATGGGCATGCGCCGGCTGGCGGCCGATCTGCGAGGCAAGGGGACGGCGCTGTTTGCGACCGAGCCGGCGGTGGGCTCCAGCGTTAGGTCTTCGCCGGCGTACGAGCCAATCGACGGGCGACTGCCCGCGCTTCCCTCCGACCACCCCGAGACCGACGCAGTATGCCTGGTGCAGAGCCTCTACGCCATGCTGCCCCGCCTCGCCGAGCGCCTCGGCGCCGACGTGGACCGTCCCAGGCATTTGCAGAAGGTGACGCGAACCCGATGAGCACGGGTGTAGGTTGGGT
>JBAPMW010000707.1:0-1948 GCA_049278815.1 Hyphomicrobiaceae bacterium | reverse complement strand
GCACGAAGGTCGTGCCGGTGAATGGGCGGCAGCAGACAGTATCGGAATCGAGCGTGATGTATGCGCCGAGGTTCAGCACGCTTGGAACGTACAGCTTGAGGAACTGCTGCTTCCACCAACCGGGCATTCGGTAGAAATCGGAATTGGGCGGGAGGAAGGCGCCTTCGTCGTAGTGCGCGACGTCGATCCTTGGCGTGCTTTTCAGCTGCTCGCTGACCGCGGTGAGGTCCTCATCTGGGCAGACGACGACAAGGCGGAGCGGCGCCGCATCCCGCCAGCATCTCTCGAGGCTGTCGACTAGGAGGCCAGCGCGTGCCAGGTCCCCGTCGGCGCTGGCTCCGCGCAAGGCGACCGGGAGAAATGCGTGTTGAACGCTGGCGACCGGGATAGCGGACAGCATTTTGTCCTCTTTCTTGACGCTGATGCTTCCTAGATGCGCCAGTATCCCGGTCTAAGCGGGCGGACAACACGCCAACGGTCAATCTGCCATGCCGTCCCCAAGAATTTGCCGTCATTGCAATTCGTGTGTCGAATCTCAAACCTTTAGCTATCTATTGTCCACCGAATGACCTCAGATTGTACCCGTGAAATTCCCTGTGCAGATATAAGGCGGCATCTTGACCGCCATTGACCCCGATGGAAGTTTCGCCGGCGCCGAATTCACCTTAGTTGCGGGGTACAAACGTGTTGGACACACTGGACACACCTCTTCAGGGACTCGAGGGTAGGACAGTCGCCATCATCCATCCTGCGTGGCACTCCTGCGGCAGCCATGCCGTGTTCGCCAGCCAGGCGGCCGCCTACCGGGCCTTGGGCGCGCGGGTGCTGTCGCTGGCGGTGGGGACCACGCTTGAGCAGGGGTCGCGCAACCGCGGATTCTGGTCGCACTACTATGGCGCGACCGGCGACCTGGCGGCCGACGAGCGCTACCACACCGGTCCGTCGCGCTATTCGCTCGTGCTCGACCGGCAGCGCCTGAAGCGCGCCATGGAGCTGATCGGCTGCGACTATGCCGCGCAGATGGCGGGCGTTGCCGAGCTGTCGCCCATGCCGGGCGGGCTTGCCCGGCGCAGCGACATCGACCTCATCCACTGCAACCACTACTTCAACATGCCGCTGGCGCTGCGCCTGAAGGCGCTGAGCGGCGCGCCGATCCTGCTTGAGACGCACGACGTGCAGTCGCGCCAGTACGCCTTGCGCGGCGCCAAGACCCTGTACGCGAACCGCGTCTCGTCGCTGGCAGAGATGGAGGCGAGCGAGCTGGCGCTGGCCGCAAGGGCCGATGCGCTCGCCCATATCAACGCCGAGGAGCTCGCCTTCTTCACCGAGCGCCTGCCCAGCCGCAGGCATATGCTGCTCTACCCGGCGCTGCGGGCGAGGCGGGCGGAGCACTGGCACTACTTCCTGGCCGTCGCGAGCGCCAACTATCCCAACTATCTCAGCATCGCCTGGCTGCTGGAGCGCGTGCTGCCGCTGGCCCAGCCCATCCACCTGACCATCGTCGGCAACGTCGACCAGGAGCTCCAGACGCGCGCCCCCGGCCTCTACCGGCGCCACAGGGACGCGTTCAAGGGCCGCGTCGACGACCTGCAGGGCTACTACGACGCGGCAGCCGGCGTGCTGCTGCCGGTGGTGGCGGGGCACGGCCTCGCCATCAAGACCGTGGAGGCGCTCCAGAGCGGCGCGCCCCTGATCGCCACGCCGATGGCGTTCCGCGGCATGGCCATCGATGCCGGCAGGATCGAGAACGTGCGGCTGGCGGATCAGCCCCTGGCGTTCGCCCGGCACCTCGACGAGGTCAGCGCCGCCGCCGCGGCCGAGGCGGTGCGCCTTGCCGGCGTCGACGCGGCGGCAGCGCGCCAAGGCAACGGCGACAGCCCCATGATGGCGGCGGAGTTGCACCTGCAGCAGGTCAAGGCGTGCCGCGCCAAGTCGGCGTCCCGCAGGG
>JBAPMW010000706.1:0-9648 GCA_049278815.1 Hyphomicrobiaceae bacterium | reverse complement strand
GGCGCGTTCTCTCTCACCTCGCAGCTCGATCCCGCCAGCATGGACGCCTACGGCCGCTATTACGCCGCCAGGAACCCCTGGATGGCCAGGGCGGCCGGCCGGCCGCTCGACCTCGGCGTGCGGGCTGAGCAGATGCTGCCGCCGGCGGAGCTCAGGCGCACCGAGTTCTACGCCGACTTCCTGCGCCCGCTGGGGCTTGAGTCCGCGGTCGGCGTCACCGTGTTCCGCGACAACGGCTGCAACTTCATGCTGAGCGTCGTGTGCGGGCGCGCCGGCGACGAGGAGATGGCCGCCGCCGCGGCGCTCCTGGGGCAGCTGGCGCCGCACCTCAGGCAGGCTTTCACCTACTACCGGCGCGCCGGCAGGGTAGCGAGCGGCCACGTCGCGATGGATGCGGCGTCGGAAGCGCTGGGCGTGGGCATCGTCTCGGTCGGATCCGACCGGCGCGTGCGCTGGGCCAATGCGGCGGGGCGCGAGGTGCTCGCCCGGGGCGATCCGATCGGCACCGATGCCTGCGGCGCCATCAGGGTGGCGCCCGGCGCGGTGCGCGAGGTCATCGACCAGGGGATCGCCGCGGCGGTCCGCGGTGCGGCGGGCAACACGTCCGTTGCCGTGCGCAGCGAGGACGGACTGCTGACCGCGCGCGTGACGTGTGTGGTGCCCACGCTCGCGCCGGCGGAGCGGCTGTTCGCCGGCCCCTCGGTGGTGCTGCTGATCGAGACGGCGGCGGCCGGCACCCTTCCGGCCGAGGAGACCCTGCGCACGACCTTCGCGCTGACCCCCAGCGAGGCCCGCTTCGCCTGCGCGCTGGCCGCAGGCGCCAGCCTCACCGAGGCCGCGGCCCGCCAAGGCATCACGCGCGAGACCGCGCGCACGCACCTGAAGCGCATCTTCGCCAAGATGGACGTGGGCCACCAGGCGGCGATGGTGGCGAAGGTGCACCGGTGCGGATAGGTGATCCCGGCAACAAGTGCCGGGATGACACCGGACGGACCCGTCAGAGTCACGACACTCCAGAAGAGCAGGTCGACCTGCCAGCGGCATTCGTAGATCGCATCACTCGCCCCACGCCCCCGCGTCGAGCGGATAGATCGGCCGGCGCAGGCGGGTGTAGGGGATGCGGCGGTAGTCGAAGTCGATGGCGCCGGGGGCGGCGACGTAGAGGATGGCCTTGGCGATGGGCTCGAAGCCGGCTCGGAAGTGGTTCATTGACTTCACCACCACGTAGCGCCTGGCCGCCGGGTCGACGCCGACGGCGGTGAAGGCGGTCGGGCTGAACGGCTGGGTGCGCTTCGAGATGAGGACGATATCGATGCCGACGTTGGGGCCCCCAACGCGGATGGCGGCGCTGTCGCCCATGCCGACCGTGCCGCCGAGGCCCTCCTGTGTGGCGTCGCGCACCACGCGGGTGACCGTGGCGTCCACATCGATGGGATCGCCGGACGTCGCCCCGAGCTTGCCGCCGATGCGCAGCTTGAGGCGCGCGCCCTCGCCTGCCTCGAAGGCGAGCGCCACGGCGCCGGGATCCCAGACGCAGCCGAGCGCGGCATCGCCCATGCCGCGCTCCAGCATGGCGCGCAGGAGATAGGTGGAATCGCTCGGCGCGCCGCCGCCGGCGTTGTCGGCCATGTCGGCCAGCACGATCGGCCCTTCGGGCTCCGCCATCGCCCGGTCGAGGGCCTCCTCGAGCGGCAGCCACGGCGCCTCGATGCGCGGGCGCAGGCTGCGCAGCTCCAGCCCCAGGGTGCGGGCGAGCCCCGCCCCGTCGGCCCCCCCGTCCTTCGCGTCGCCGGCGGTGACGACCAGCACGCGCGTGCCCGCCTGCGATACGTCGCCCCAAGGGAAACCGTGCGCGACCGAGATGGACAGCACGCCGTCGCGGCCTTCAAGGGCCCTGATCTTGCGCAGGAACGAGGCCATGGGCTCGAGTGCCGTCGGATAGAGGCCCAGCATGCGGCAGTCGAAGAGCGCCATGCGCGGGGCCGCCCGACCCTCCACCGCCGCCGCTACGATGTCGAACAGCTCGCCGGCGCGCTCTCGCACATCGGTGTGCGGGTATTCCTTGAAGATGACGATGGCGGTCGATGCCGCCACCAGCCCGTCGGTGAGGTGGCAGTGGAGATCGAGCTCGACGCCGATGGGCACTCCGGGGCCGACGATGGCGCGGATGCGCTCGACGAGGTCGGTCTCGCACGACTCCGTCTGATCGGCGACCATTGCCCCATGCAGGCTGAGCAACACCGCATCCACAGGCATCGCGTTGGCGAGATCGGCCAGGATCTCGTCGCGGAACGCCTCGTAGACCCGCTGTACCGTGGTGCCCGCCGGCATGGCGAAGGTGCACAGGCTCTCCGTCACGCGCCAGTCCCGCGCCTGTGCGCGGTCGCGGAACTCGATCATCGGCAGGGCGAAGAGATTGGGGCTGTCGCCATAGGCGCCGCCGCGCACCAGCGCCGTCTCGGCGAACAGCCGCGCGCCGGTCGGGATGGGCGAGAACGCGTTGGTCTCCGTGCCAAGGCAGGCGGTGAAAAGATGCATGCGTGTCCTTCTTTCCCGGCCGCTGCGGGCGGCGCCACGCAGTTAACCACCGCCACGCTCCGGCACCAAACATGCTGTCGAAAGGGGCAGACTTGTGGGATCTGCCCCGCTCTTGACTTTCCTTGGCGAGGCCCTAGCTATCGGGCTTTATGAGCACGACGAGCATTCAAGAGGTCCCCGCGGCGACCGACACGCGGACACGGCAGGCGACAGAGCCCAGCAGCGACTACCTCGATGTTCCCGAGGCGCGGCCGCTGCTGTTGGCCTCCGGCAAGCAGCTCGCCCCCTATCGCATCGCCTACAAGACCTACGGCACGCTGAACGCGGACAGGTCCAACGCCGTGCTGGTGCCGCATGCCCTCACCGGCGACCAGTACGTGGCAAGCCCGCACCCCGTCACCGGCAAGCCCGGCTGGTGGGAGATCATGGTCGGGCCCGGCCTGCCCATCGACACCGACCGCTTCTTTGTCATCTGTCCCAACGTGCTCGGCGGCTGCATGGGCACGACCGGCCCCGCCAGCATGAACCCCGCCACGGCCAAGCCCTGGGGCGTGGATTTCCCCGTCATCACCATCGGCGACATGGTGGACGCGCAGGTGCCGCTTATCGACCATCTGGGCATCGACACGCTGTTCTGCGTCATCGGCGGCTCCATGGGCGGCATGCAGGTGTTGGAGTGGGCGGCGCGCTACAAGAGCCGCGTGTTCGCCGCCGTGCCGATCGCCGCTGCGGCCTGGCACTCCTCGCAGAACATCGCTTTCCACGAGGTCGGCCGGCAGGCCGTGATGGCCGACCCCAGCTGGGCCGGCGGGCGCTACCTGGAGCTCGGCAAGGAGCCCCGCAACGGCCTCGCCGTGGCGCGCATGGCCGCGCACATTACCTATCTGTCGGAGGAGGCCTTGCAGCGCAAGTTCGGGCGCTCCCTGCAGGGGCTCGACGCCAAGAGCTTCTCCTTCAACGCCGACTTCCAGGTGGAGAGCTACCTGCGCCATCAGGGCTCCACGTTCGTGGACCGCTTCGACGCCAACAGCTACCTCTACATCACGCGGGCGATGGACTATTTCGACCTTGCCGCCGAGCACGGCGATGTGCTCGCCAACGCCTTCAAGGGCACGAGGACGCGCTTCTGCGTGGTCTCCTTCACCAGCGACTGGCTCTATCCCACGCGCGAGAGCCGCGAGGTCGTGCAGGCGCTGAACGCGGTGGCCGCCAACGTCAGCTTCGTGGAGATCGAATCCGACAAGGGCCACGACGCCTTCCTGCTCGACGAGCCGGAGCTGTTCGCCACCGTGCGCGGCTTTCTCAATGCGGCGGCGCGCAGGCGGGGCCTGCCGGCGCCCGGCCCCGGTGCGATCCCGGGCGCGATCCGGGGGGCCTGATGCTGGCGCCCAAGGGACAACAGACCGGCTATCGCGCCGACCATCTGCTGATCGCCGAGATGGTGGTGCAGGGCTCGCGCGTGCTCGACGTGGGCTGCGGCGACGGCTCGCTGCTCCAGCTTCTCACCGACACCAAGGCGGTGGACGGCCGCGGCGTGGAGGTGGAGCGCGAGCGCGTCAACGCCTGCGTGGCGCGCGGCCTGTCGGTGATCCAGGGCGACGCTGACAGCGACCTCGCCGACTATCCCGACGGCGCCTTCGACTACGCCATCCTGAGCCTCACCATCCAGGCCACGCTGCGGCCCAAGGAGGTGCTGGAGCAGCTCCTGCGCATCGGCCGCCATGCCATCGTCTCGTTCCCCAACTTCGGGCACTGGCAGGTGCGCACGCGCCTCCTGCTCACGGGGCGCATGCCGGTGACGGAGAACCTGCCCGAGCCGTGGTACGTCACGCCCAACGTGCACCTGTGCACCATCAAGGACTTCGCCGACCTCTGCCGCGACGCAGGGGCGCGGGTCGAGCGCTCGGTGGCGTTCAACTCCTCCGGCCAGAAGCTCGGCACCTGGGTGCCGCTGACCGCGCACAATCTGCTGGGGGAGAAGGCGGTGTTCATGCTGACGCGGAAGGGGATGTGAGTCGCCGCTCGCTGCGCAGCAGCCGTGGCCAGGCACGGATGCTTCCCCAATCGAGCCCCTGACAGCGGAACTGGTGTAGTTGAGAATCCGCGTCCGGGAAAAGCCGACACAGCGTGATTTCGGGCACTTAACATATTGAATTTTAAGCAATTTACCATGCATTAACGTGCTTTACTTCACACTCCATTTCACATAGGCTTTTAGCCCCCCAAGCGGAAGTAGCCTGTATGGTGCAATCTACGACCCTCTCGCCGCCGTTTTGCGGCCCACCGCCCCCCGAGGTTCCCCTCGCGAACGCACCCCTGGTGCGCGTTCTCACGCAGGTTCGCTTCCCTGATCTAGCTGCCGTCGCTGAGCCAACTGCTGTTGCGCCGTTCCAGGAGCTTATCCGCGCTTCCTACCCCATTGCGCGTAGAGAGATCATTCAGCACATCCAGCTTAATCCGCAGGGCCCGGAAGCAGTAAAAGCCGGGCAAGAAGGAATCTGGCGCTTCGAAAACCGCGAAAAGACTTGGCGCGCTTCGCTTGCTCCCAACTTCCTTGCGCTTGAGACTACCCGCTATACGAGCCGTAGTGACTTTCTGGAGCGCGTGGGGACCCTCATTGGCGCCCTGGAACAGACGCTCAATCCACAGATCGCTCAGCGGATTGGGCTGCGCTACATTGACCGCATCGAAGGCGATGCCGTCGGCAAAGTCCGCGAGTTCGTCAAGTCAGAATTCCAAGGAGTCCAGCCGCTCCTCGCAGATGCCTTAGGCCACGTCGTCACCCAGGCCAACTTCAGCACGGAAGAAGGGGCCACAGTCTCGGCCCGTTGGGGCTTGCTGCCTCCCGACGGCACAACTGATCCGTCCACCCTGGAACCTATCAAGACCCGAAGCTGGGTTCTCGACCTCGACATGTTCGTGGAAGAGCAGGGAGACTTCACTCGAGCCGCCCTCGTTCCGCAGCTTGCGAAATTCGCCGAACGCATCTATGCCGTATTCAGGTTTGTCGTCACTGACGCCTTCCTTTCACACTACGGAGCCAGCAAATGACTGTTGCTGTGCTTGACCCGCCGATTTCTGCGTTTGACCGTCCTACCACTGCCGAGCGCCCCCTACGGTCACGCCGTCCGGTTCGCATCTTGACGGAGTTCCTCAGCCCGTTCACGGGGAGCGCGACGATTGCCAGCACGACCAGCTCTACATTCGACCAGTTGGTCACATTCACTGGAACGGCGGCCGATCCCCCGCGCATTGCTCCGACGCGCAGCTCTCCAGCCCGCGACCTCCTTGAAATCCGCCTCATCTCGGGCTTGACATGGGAGGAACTTGCGGAGGTCTTCGAAACCACCCGACGCTCACTGCACAACTGGGCCAATGGCGAGGCCATGAAGCCTGAGAATATTCTGCTTGTTCAAGAGGTCTTAGCCGCCGTGCGCAGGCTTGCGCGGTCGAGTTCCTGTGAAACCCGCCTCACCCTCTTGACCAAGCTCGCGTCCGGGCAACGACCGCTGGATTTCTTGCGGAATCGGCGATGGGCTGATGCTATCGCTGCGGTGCATGCACTGCCCCCGCTCGCAATGCCTTCATCCAGTGAAAGCCGGCAACCGCATCCGGCAACCTATTTGGAGGCGCGAACCGACACGCCGGGACCGACGAGTGGCCGGGCCATCCCTGGGCGCAGCCGCCGGATTTCAAAGGCCTCGTTGTGATGGTGGTCAATGACTGCGCTTCCGCCGACGCATTGCCAAACGGTCGATAAGGCGCTTCAGGAATGGCGGCAGGGCGACGTCATCCTGAAGCCCAGCTTTTTCATGTCTCACTTGGCCGTGGCGGGCTCGCCATTGACGCCCGCCGCCATCGAGGCCGCAGCGGAATTGTCGGGCGGCGATCCCCAAGACCTGCTTTCGGTCGAAAGCGAGGTCGCCGGCTTCGTTGTCTTGACACAAACGTGCGACTTGGTTCGTGAATGCAAGATGCGGCCGTACGTTCAGCTCGCTCCTTTGCGCGAAGTCACGCAAGAAGAATTGGAGCAGATACAGAGGTGTGAGCGGCCCGCGTTCGCCTATCTTCCGGCCCTGGCAGACCGTCGCCTCATCGCCGACCTTGATCGCGCGCTCACCGTTGAAAAGGCCGTTCTGGTGCCACTTGAGCGCGTGTCTGCGCTTCAAACCGACGCCGAACAGGTAGCCTTCGGACGCGCGCTCGCCCGGAACCGGGCCAGATTTGCCTTTCCCACGCCCTTCAACGAAGCAATGAGCGCGTTCCAGAAGCGCATGAAGAGCCGCGCAGGGAAGAACAGCGACGAGGGAAGGCATGTAGAGTGCCTCAGTGAAATCCGCGTCGTTGCCTCCCCGTCCTGGGAAGCCGAGAAGGTATCCGTCACGATTTGGCTCATCAAACACAGCGACCCGCCCAATCCGCAGTGGACCCACTGGCTTGATGACTGGGCAAAGCTCGTCGACCAAACAGGTGCCTACACTTTGGAAGGCCCATTGCGGTTACGCTTCCTCGACGACATGCGCGCCAGTGAGTACGTCGCCAGTCAACCACTCGACCTCGACCACCTCTCCGAGGGCTGACTGACATCGCCACGCCCCACGAAAGGCACTCGTCGACCCCGTCTCCACCTTCTGTGTCAGTCCACCGCCTGAGCGGCTTTTCCAGCCCGCTGACTCCGTCACCCCATCTGCTCACGGCAAGTCCTGGCACACCTGCCCCCGTCGGGGCCATGTCGGTTCTTGGCACACAAGAGGCGACCTACCCTCCGGGACGGGCGGGGTCGTCCGCGACGAGACGGACGTGCTCCCCGCCGGCATCGGCTCGCGCTTGCCTTTCGCGGCGACTGCCTTGGGTACCGCCCCCATCAGCTCCTTCCGCGCCTCGACGATGATGACGCCGGCGAAGCCGGGCCACAGGCGGGCGCCCATGCGCTCGAAGACGGTGGCCCAGCGCACGGCCCAGTGGCGGTTGAGCGGCGGCATGTAGAGCGCACTCGCCCACTCTGTCGGCGTGAAGAGCGCATCGGCCAGCAGCTTCTCCAGCTGGCCGCGGCTGTAGGGGCGGCCGTGGCCGAAGGGCGTGGTGTCGAACCGCGCCCACAGCCCGCGCCGGTTGGGCACGATCAGCAGCAGGCGGCCTTCTGGCGCCAGCACGCGCCACATCTCGCGCAGCATCGGCCGCGTGCTCTCGGCCACCTCCAGGCAGTGCACGCACAGGAGCAGATCGACCGAGGCGTCGTGCAGCGGCAGCATCACCTCGTCGACCAGCACGGACAGCACGTCGCCCGACTGCGGCCACACCAGCGCGCCCTGGTGCGCGGGCATCAGCGCCGCCAGCCGCTCCGCCTCGTCGCGGAACATGCCGATGTAGGGCACGGCAAAGCCCAGGCCGACCAGCTCGCGGCCGCGCGCGTGGCGCCAGCGCGACCGGATGCGATGGGTCAGCAGACGGCGCACGATGCCGCCCAGCGGCCGGCTGTAGAAATCGCGAAGTCCGACGACGTCGTGCTGCATGGGAAGGCGGAAAGCCTTGCGAGGCCCTTTCGTTCGATGCAATCCAATGCCAGGGTGTAGATGGAGACCCAGACTTGGCCAAGCAAATCCGATATTTCGCAGCCTCGACTAGGTTTTCCAGCTTCCGGGTGGGGTCGCCGAGGATGGCTGGGGTTTGCACGGGTGATCGACGAAGACGAATCGCCCCGTCGAGTTTGTCATCCCGGGCCTTGTGCCCGGGATCCATCTCACACCGCGCTCCGGAGTTCGTTGCGAGCTGGATCCCGGCAACAAGTGCCGGGATGACACCGACCGGGACAGTCAAAGTCACGACACTGGGGTCCTGTGGGACTGCCGCGGGACGTCGTCCAAGTCTGGATTGGAGATGCGTCGCGGCAGGCGCACCCAGGCTGCGTCTTACGCTTCTGCTTGCGCCGCCTTCCCGCGGCCCAGCCAGCGCCGGAGCCAGCCCTGCTTCTTTGCAACGGCGGGCGAGCGCGCCGGGGCGCCGCCGACCAGCTCGGCGAACTTTTCAAAGAACTCGTCGGCGAACCTCTTGGCGGTCGAGTCGATGAGCCGGCCGCCGAGCTGGGCGAGCTTGCCGCCGACGTCGGCCTTCACGTCGTAGGTCATGAGCGTGCCGCCGCCGTCGTCGACGAGCCGGACCACCGCACCGCCCCTGGCGAAGCCTGCCACGCCGCCGCTGCCTTCGCCGACGATGCGGTAGCCGTTGGGTGGGTCGATGTCGATGAGCTTGACCTTGCCGTTGTAGGTCGCCCGCACCGGGCCGACGGCGAGCTTCACGCGCGCGGTCATGTCGGTGGGCGACTGCATCTCCAGCGACTCGCAGCCCGTGATGCACTGCCTGAGAATGTCGGGGTCGTTGAGCGCGGCCCACACCTTCTGGCGGCTGGCCGCGATCCGCCGGGAGCCGGTCATGTCCATGGCATTCCTCCTGTTCTGTTGGCTTGGCTCTTGTCGGTCGATCCGCTCAGGCGGGCTCAACAGCGCTGCGCTGGCCGCGGCGGCGCACCGCCACGACCTCGGCGAGGATGGAAAGGGCGATCTCCTCGGGTGTCACGGCGCCGATGTCGAGGCCGGCGGGAGAGTGCAGCGCCGCCAGACGCGTGGGGTCAGCGCCCTTGGCGGCCAGCAACCGGCGCAGCGCGGCGGCCTTGCGGCGGGAGCCGACGAAGGCGACGTGACGCGCCGGCGCCTCCAGCGCCGCCGCCAGCGCCGCCTCGTCGCCCTTGCCCTGCGTGGCAACCACGATGTAGCGCTCGCCGGCGACGAGGCGTGAGAGGTCGTAGCCGGAGAGGGCGAGGTCGATCTCGGCGAACCTGGAGTGGTCCGCCGCCGGGGCGGCGACGGCAACGAGGAAGCCGAGCCTGCGGCCCAGGTCCGCGAGCGCGACGGCGACCGGGGTGGCGCCGCAGACCAGCAGCTCCGGCTTCGGCAGCACCGGCTCGACGAACACGTCCATGGTTCCCTGGCTCGGGCACATGTTCCTCGCGAACTCCACGCCGTCCTTGCTCTGTCCGGCCGCCAGCCCAAGCTCCTGCAGCGCGTCGCCCGGCTGCACCGAGACGAGGCGCGGCCGCCCGTCGCCAAGAGCCTG
>JBAPMW010000705.1:0-4398 GCA_049278815.1 Hyphomicrobiaceae bacterium | reverse complement strand
GCTCAGCGCGCCGGCATGTCTCGGCAAACCGTTCCATGCCACAACGTGATTGCCCAACCTGAAGGAGGAGACCGGACGATGCTCTCTCGACCTGGTGCAGGTGTCAGACCCGGAGGGTCTGACACCGCCTCATCGTGGTGCCGACTCGCAGCCGCAGCGCTGCTCGCCGTCGCTGCCACGTTCGCCGCCAGCGGACCTGCGCTCGCACAGGCCAAGGCCAAAGCCAAGGTGAGCTTTGTCTACGTGGGGCCGATCGGCGACCACGGCTGGAGCTACCAGCACCACCAGGGCCTGCTCGCCGTCAAGAAGGCGTTCGGCGACAGGGTCGAGACCAGCTACGTGGAGAACGTGCCGGAAGGCCCCGACGCCGAGCGCGTCATCGATCAGCTGGCGGCCACAGGCAGCGACCTCATCTTCACCACCTCGTTCGGGTTCATGAACCCGACCGTCAAGGTGGCGGCCCGCTATCCGAAGGTGAAGTTCGAGCACGCCACCGGCTTCAAGCAGGCCGCCAACGTCGCCACCTACGATGCCCGCTTCTACCAGGGGCGGCACGTGATCGGCCTGATCGCCGGCAAGATGACCAAGTCCAACGTCGTCGGCTACATCGGCTCGTTCCCGATCCCCGAGGTGGTGATGGGCATCAACGCGGCCTATCTGGCCGCCAAGTCGGTCAACCCGAACGTGAAGTTCAAGGTGGTGTGGGTCTCCACCTGGTTCGATCCCGGCAAGGAGGCCGCCGCCGCCAAGGCGCTGGTCGACCAGGGCGCCGACATGCTGATGCAGCACACGGATTCGCCGGCGCCTGTGAAGTACGCCGACGAGAAGGGCATCTACGCCTTCGGCCAGGCCTCCGACATGGTGAAGTTCGGCCCCAACGCCCATCTCACCGCCATCGTCGACAACTGGAACCCCTACTACCTGAAGCGCGTGAAGGCGGTGCTCGATGGCACCTGGAAAAGCGGCGCCGTGTGGGCCGGCATGAAGGAAGGCACGGTGGTGATGGCGCCGTGGTCGAAGAAGATCCCGCCCGATGTGGTGGCGCTGGCCGAGAAGGCCCGCGCCGGCATCGTCGCCGGCACCCTGCATCCGTTCACCGGACCCATCGACAAGCAGGACGGCAGCCCCTGGCTCAAGGCCGGCGAGAAGGCCTCCGACAAGGACCTCGCCAGCATGAACTTCTACGTGCAGGGCATGGAAGGCGCCCTGCCGAAGTAGGTTGGGTTAGCGCGAAGCGCGTAACCCAACACTGGTACGAGCATTTGTTGGGTTACGGGCCTGCGGCCCTAACCCAACCTACGTGCGGCCGGCCTTCAGGTGCGCCCGGCCTCGAACAGGAACCACACACGCTTCTCGGCCTCGTCGATCCAGTTCTCCAACAGGCTCGCGGTGGCCACGTCGCCGTGCTCGTCGCACAGGTTGTGCACCTCGCGCAGGCGCTGGGTGAGGTCCTTGTTGTCGTCGCGCAGCTCGGCCAGCATGTCCTGGGTCGACACGAAGTCGGCGTCGTTGTCGGCGACGCGCTGCAGACGCGCGATGTGCCCGACGGAGCGCAGCGTGGTGCCGCCGATCTTGCGCACGCGCTCGGCGATATCGTCCGTGCTGCCGAGGATCTGTGCAGACTGCTCGTCGAGCATCTCGTGGTAGTCGCGGAAGTGCGGCCCCGAGACGTGCCAGTGGAAGTTCTTGGTCTTGAGATAGAGCGCGAACATGTCGGCGAGCAGCGCGTTAAGAGCGCCCGACAGGTCGGTGGTGGCGTTTGAGCTCAGGTTGGTGGGCGTATCGAGCGCAGCCTTGCGGCGCGCCTTGGCTTCCTTTGCGTCCGTTGCAGGCATGGCGGTCTTCTCCTTCCGTTGCGCCGGGCAATGCGAAGGCTCCACCCTCCCGGTTTTGCTCGCTCTGCATGGCTGGCCAGGACGGGCCTCGCGAGCTTGAGGCCGTCGGGCTGGCCGGTGAAATCGGGACTAACCCTGAGCCGCGACCGCCCACGACCCCAGTGCAGGGCAGCAGCGCACCGGCTCCGCAAGCCGGCGAAGCAAGTGCAAGGGAAGCACATCCTCCTTCCCCGACCCGGTGCCGACCTTGCGCCCGCCTTGCGTCGGGGCACCCCCCTCTCTAGGTTGGGGCCGAATCGACAGCTTGAGAGGAGGCCTCCCCAGTGACTGTCGCCGGGACTGTCGCCAGCGGCGTCGATGCCGCAGTCGGACGCACGCCCCTCATCCGGCTCAGGCGCGCCTCGGAGGAGACGGGCTGCACCATCCTCGGCAAGGCCGAGTTCATGAACCCCGGCCAGTCGGTGAAGGACCGGGCCGGCCTGCACATGATCCTGGAGGCCGAGAAGCGCGGCGAGCTCAAGCAGGGCGGGCTGGTGGTGGAGGCCACTGCGGGCAACACCGGCATCGGTCTCGCGATGGTTGCCAATGCACGCGGCTATCGCACCGTGATCGTCATCCCCAACACCCAGAGCCAGGAGAAGAAGGACGCGCTGCGCCTCCTGGGCGCCCAGCTGGTCGAGGTGCCGGCCGTTCCCTACGCCAACCCCAACAATTACCAGCACGTCGGCCGCCGGCTTGCCGACGGGCTGCGCAAGAGCGAGCCCGGCGGCGTGCTGTTCGCCGACCAGTGGAACAACCTCGACAACCGCAAGGCGCACTACGTCTCCACGGGGCCGGAGATCTGGGAGCAGACCGGCGGCAAGGTCGACGGCTTCATCTGCTCCATCGGCACCGGCGGCACCCTGGCCGGTGTGTCCCTCTACCTGCGCGAGAAGAAGCAGGACATCGTCATCGGCGTCGCCGACCCGCGCGGCGCCGCCATGTACCACCTGTTCAAGGACGGCGAGGCCAGGCTCACCGAGGGCGGCTCGATCACCGAGGGCATCGGGCTCGGCCGCGTCACCCCGATCATCGAGGGTCTCAAGGCGGACAAGGCCTACCTGATCGAGGACAGCGAGGCCGTGCCGCTGATCTTCGACCTGCTGGAGCACGAGGGCCTCTGCCTCGGCGGCTCGTCGGGCATCAACGTGGCTGGCGCGATCCGGCTGGCGCGGGAGCTGGGGCCGGGCCACACCATCGTCACGGTGCTGGCGGACTACGGCTCCCGCTACCAGTCCAAGCTGTTCAACCCGGAGTTCCTGCGCTCCAAGGGCCTGCCGGTCCCGGAGTGGATCGAGCGCAAGGCGGATATCGCGGTGCCGTTCGTGAAGGGGTAAGGCGGTGGCCGCGAGTTGCGGCGGGGTGGGGAATCACTGTGGCTCTGCGCGCGATTCTTGCTTTCGCCGTTGCCGCCTTCAGCAGCCTATGGGCCGGCTTGGGGCAGGCACAGGCTCCGGACATCCTATTTCAGTGCAAGGGTTGGCGCGTGAGGGTCGACAAGCAGCAGCTCGGCAGGCCCTCCGAGGACATTTGCCGCGAGGTCGCGGCACGTGGTCTGAGGAGACATGAGGCTTGCCGCGTCGTGGCGGAGAAGCTGACAGGAGGTCGCCTCGGGGGCGGCAGTTGCACGGGCTGGTACCGCCGCGAGACCAGTCATCTCACCGACATCCCCGATGTGCCGGACGATATTTGGAACGCATACCGTCATAACGATAGCCTGGGCGCGGTGCTGGAGCGCAGGCTCGGCAAGGACTGGGAGCAACCCCAGGTGCAAGCGGCGCTCGAAGCCGTCGGCTTCACCTGCGGCATGTCGAGGGAGCCTACGTCTCTCCATGTTCACGTGGAGCCGAGCACGCCAATATTCGTGTGTAGTGCCAGGGTGAGCTGGATTGGCACCCGCCCTGACGAGGGTGGCGTTCGCTACCTCTGGGTCGAGGTGCAATTCGTCGAGCACGCAGATCTGCGCCGCTGGCAACGCATTATCGTGCACTCGGATGGCTATGCTCTCTTCTGATGGGGAGTGCATATGTCAGGCCCCTTCATCCAGCGCACCGTCGTGATCGGCAACAGCGGCTCGGGCAAGAGCACGCTGGCGGCGAGCCTCGCCGCGCTGGGCAATGTGTCGGCCATCGACCTGGACCTGCTGCACTGGGATGGCGACGGCTACGGCATGAAGCGGGAGGAGGCCGTGGCGCGGGAGATGGTGCGCGAGGCCGCGGCGGCACCCGGCTGGGCGATCGAAGGCGTCTACGGCTGGCTTGCCGAGATCGCCTTGCCGAGGGCGACGGCGCTGATCTGGCTGGATCTGCCTTGGGCGCTCTGCCGCGACAGCCTGCTCGCCCGCGGCCGGCGGCGCGGCGGCACCGAGGCCGATTTTGCGAAGCTGATGGCGTGGGCGAAGCCTATTGGACGCGCCAGACGCCGAGCTCGTTCGCCGGCCATCTGCGTCTCTTCGAGGGGTTCCCCGGTGCCAAGCGCAGATTGCGTGATCGGCTGGAGATGCAACAGTTTCTCGTCGCGCTTC
>JBAPMW010000704.1:0-2973 GCA_049278815.1 Hyphomicrobiaceae bacterium | reverse complement strand
AGGCGGAGGTGCACGGCCTCCTCGCGCTGATGGAGATCCAGGCCTCGCGCCTCAAGGCCCGCATCGGCCCCGACGGAGAGCCGGTCCTGCTCCTCGACCAGGACCGCGCCCGCTGGGACCGGCTGCTGATCCGGCGCGGGCTGACCGCGCTGGCGCGGGCGGAGGGCCTCGCAGCGGCGCCGCATGCGGACGCTGGCCCCTATCAGCTGCAAGCGGCCATAGCCGCCTGCCACGCCCGTGCACGCGTAGCGGCCGACACGGACTGGGCGCGCATTGCGGGGCTCTACGAGGTGCTCGCGCGGGTTACGCCTTCGCCCGTGGTCGAGCTCAACCGCGCGGTGGCGGTGGCCATGGCGTCGGGTCCGGACGTGGGCCTCAAGCTGGTCGATCGCCTCGCCGCCGAGCCGGCGCTCAAGGCCTATCATCTCCTGCCCAGCGTCCGCGGCGACCTGTTGCAGAAGCTCGGCCGCCTCGATGAGGCGCGCGCCGAGTTCGAGCGCGCTGCCTCCCTCACCCGCAACGAGCGTGAGCGGCAGCTGCTGGTCGAGCGCGCCGCGAAGTGCGGGGCGGCGCCGTCCGATGCGGCGCGAGGCAGATAGAGAAAGCGCAGTCTCCCACTACCGCTACCGAAGCCTATGGCCAGGGTTGCGGAGCTTGCGTTGGCTGGCTGGCGATTTACGTCGCGATCGACTGGATCAGCTACTGCGCCTTCCTGGCCCGGAGCGTCAGAACAACCGCAACAACAACACCCGTGACGAAGCCGATCACGACGGCCTCCTGGGACAGCAGATCGAACCACCGGAGGGCGAGCAGCGGCACCAGGACAGCCACCGCAACGGCGATGATGACGAGAACGTTGCGCATACCCTCCCCCTCTCAGCAGCAACATCAGTCAGAATGCGTGTAACACACACGCTGCCTGCAAGCCAGCGGACTGGGCGCGCGGACTGGGCCCATGGAAAGCATGGCGACAGCGGCGGCGGGCATGCAATCACTTGGTCTTGCCCGACGTGCGCTCCAGCTCCTCAAGGAGCTCCCGGAGCTTGTCGGGAACGGGCTCGGCCGCGACATCGTCGAACAGGGTTTTCAGCTGGCGCCCAATGGCGTCGCCAATCTCGCTGCCCTTCGATCCGAAGGGCGCGCTCTCGGCGCCGGTTCCCGGGTCGTCGGGTGGTGTGTCCGATCGCGGCTGAGGGGGCGGCTTAATCATTGCGGCGCTTTCGCATTCGATAGACATGAGATATACAGTATCGCCTTCGGCTCGACTGGCTGTCGCTCGCCGACTCTAGAGCCTGGAACATGTCACTGGCCGAACGCATTGGGCCGCACATACCACATCTGCGGCGGTTTGGGCGACTGCTGACCGGCACGCAGGCCGCCGGCGACGCCGCCGTTGAGCGCGTGTTGCAGGCCGTGGCTGCGGACCCTTCGATCTTCCCCGATATCGACCCGCGGCTCGGGCTCTATCAGTGCTTTCTCTCCACGCTCACGCGCCGGTATCATGACAGCGGCCCGATGCCCGGCCTCCTTGGCGATACGGCGGCACGCTCGCTGGCGGCGCTCACCCCGGAAGGACGGCAGGCCTTCCTGCTGGTGAGCGTCGAGGGCTTCAGCCCGCAGGAGACGGCCCAGATCCTGGAGGTGTCGGCGCAACGGGTCGAGACGCTGCTGCGCCAATCGGGCGACGAGATCGGCCGCCAGATCGCCACCGCCGTGCTGGTGATCGAGGATGAGCCGCTGATCGCGCTCGACTTGAAGCGCGTGCTGGAGGGCCTCGGCCACAGCGTGACCATCGCCCGCACCCACAAGGAGGCGCTGCGCGCAGCCAGGATTGCCAATCCCGGCCTCGTCATCGCCGATATCCGCCTGGCCGATGGCAGCTCAGGGCTGGACGCGGTCAACGACCTCCTGGGCAGCCTTACCGTGCCGGTGATCTTCGTCACGGCCTTCCCCGAGCGTCTCACCACCGGCCGTCGCCCCGAGCCCGCCTTCCTGATCCCCAAGCCGTTTCGCGAGGAGGCAGTCAAGGCCACCGTCAGCCAGGCCCTGTTCTTCGACCGCCTGGCCAGCCGCCGCGATGCCGGTCCCGAGCCGGTGGGGACGTGAGTTGAGCGGAGCGCTCGCTGGCAGGCACCTTCGCGGAAGCACGCAGGCTTTGGCGCCGTCGCGATCCTCCGCCTCGCGCCGGCGGCGCCGGCTGTCCGCGAAGAAGCCGCCTGTATCCCAGGTGGCGGTCGTCAGCCGAGCACCTCCGTCAAATCCACATCGAGCCCCGGCGGGTCGAGCCGGAGGTGCGGGCCGGTGACGATCTCCGTCTCGGGCTCGGCGCCGCTGTTGCGCCGGTGGTGGATCAGCAGCGCGCGGTCGGGATCGACGATCAGGTAGTGGGAGAGACTCGGCAGGGTGAAATAGCCGCGCCGCTTGTCACCCATGTCGAATCTCCGGGTGCTGGGCGAGAGCACCTCGGCGACGATCAGCGGGTTTGGGACCTCGAGCACCCAGCCCGGCACCTCCGGCCCGCAGTAGACCAGCGCATCCGGCTCCACGAGTCTCCTCTCGGAGATGCGGACGCTCGGCCCTTCGCTGGCCGCATGGCACGGCAACCCGGCCCGCTTCACGGCATCGTGGAGCGCGCGCGCCAGGGCAAACTTGACCTTCCAATGCTGCGCCCGCTCGGCATTCTCGAAGCCCGCCGGGCCATACTTGACGATCAGGTCGCCGTCCCACAGTTCGTAGCGCCCCGCCTCGCGGGGAATCTCCTCGGACCAGGACAGGAACTCGTCCGCCGTCATCTTGTGCTTGGGCAGGTCCATAACGAGAACACGTAGCACGGTTCCGGCAGGAGCCGCAAGCGAAATATGACGCCAACAGCCAATCTTCCGGCGGAAAGATACAATATGGCTGGCACCATGGTGTCAGCCGGAGGGGTCTGACACCCCACAATACGACCCGCCCCGCGCGCGCGATGATGGC
>JBAPMW010000703.1:0-2149 GCA_049278815.1 Hyphomicrobiaceae bacterium | reverse complement strand
CTCGTCGAGTGCTCTGCAAAGGGGCGCACGACGCGCCTTTCCGCAGATAGATCCTGGCATGATCCACATCAAGCGGAAAGCGCGCTAGCAGACGCTATCCTATCGGCCAAGCCCCAGGTATCCTGCGCCCGCCCACCGGTCGCCCACCCGGGCGCAGACTGCCGTCCTCGCATTCGATCGCGGCGTTGCCCGCACATGCTGAAAAGGCGCGACGATGACCGACAACTCCGCCAAGCTGCCGCCTGAGCTCGAGGCGGAGCTGAAGGCGCACTGGAGCCAGCAGGAGGGCGCGAAGGAGCAGGCCAAGGGCCTGACATGGTCGAGCTTCCTCGATTGGCTCAAGGGGCAGAGCGACCTTCTCGGGAAGAACCCGGGCCTTATGGAGCAGATCGTGCAGATCGGCCCGGCGCTCATGACCCACCTCCTCCGCATCTTGACGTAGAGGGCGCCGATGGCCAGCTCGGCGGCGGAGGGCTTGGGCCTGGAGGAGATGCTCGCGCGCGCCATCGAGCGCGAGTTTGCCGCCAACCCTCCGACCATCGGCGTGATCGGCCTGTCCGGCGTCGGCAAGTCGTCCACCATCAACTCCATGTTCGGGGCCAACCGCACGGTGTCGGCCACGATCCGCGGCACCACGCGCTTCGATGCGGACACCTACGAGATCGTCAGCTCGCGCGTGTCGGGCCTCAGTCTCAGCTGCCGCCTCAGGGTCTACGATGCGGTCGGCCTCGGCGAGGACATCGAGCTCGACGCCAGCTACCTGCGCCGGTACAGGACGCACCTGCCCAAGTGCGATATCGCGCTCTGGATCGTGGCTGCGCGCAACCGGGCGCTGGCGCTGGACCAGAGCTACCTCCAGCAGCTCGCCCGCGTGCTGCCGAACCTGGTGATCGGGCTGAACCAGGTTGACCTGGTGGAGCCGCTCAACTGGAGCGCCGCCGCCAACCTGCCCTCGCGCGAGCAGCAGGCAGCGATTGCCGAGATCACCGAGGACCGCAAGCGCAAGCTGGCGCGCTACGCCCGGCAGGGCGAGGTGGCCGTGATCCCTTACAGTGCACTGCATTACTACAATCTGCAAACCCTGTATCTGGAATGCGTGCGCGCCGCGCCCCAGCCCCGACGCTGGATGTTCGACCTCATCAAGTCGTTCTCGACAGCGGATTGGCTGGCCCGCGCCGAGGGGCTGACGGAGGCGCAGCGGCAGGCGTTCGTCAAGGCCCGCGGCGGGGGCGAGGAGGCGATCGATCCGGGCGCGCTGGCACAGCGCCTTGGGCGGGGGCGGCGGTAGACGGGGTCCCTGTGCCAATCCGTGTCGCGAAAGCGCCCGCCAGATGGCTATGGGGAGGTGGACGATCGGGGCCGGCAGCTAGCGGCTCGTGTCTGGCCGTGCTAACGTGCCCGGCGTGATGACGACCCAAGAGAAGCTCGAAGCCCTGTTCGCCAAGGTGCGTGCCCTGCCGGAGCCGCGCCAGCTGGCGCTCCTTGAGTTCCTCTCCGAGGAGGTCGCCGGGGAGCCCTACGTGCTGTCCGAGGAGGAGCGGGCGATCATCGAGCCGGCGCTTGCGGACGCCAAGCGGGGCGTGAACCTGGTCAACATCGAAAATCTCAATCTCCGCAAGCCGTGGGTCTGAAGATCGAGCTTCACGGCCGCGCGGAGCGCGACCTGCAGGACATCATTGACCGTCGGGCGCGGGAGCGCAGCGCCCTGGTCGCAGAGCGCGTCCACGACGAGTTGCTCTCTGCCATGCGGCGGCTTGCCCTGCGCCCCTTCCTCGTTGGCAGACGAACCGCCAACCCGGAAGTCCGCCTTCTGTCGCTGACGAAGTATCCCTACCGCATCTACTACACTGTCACGGCCGTCGCGGTGGTGATCCTCCACATTCGCCACAGCTCCCGGCTCGATCCGGACCTCAGCGAGCTGGGGCGCTGAGGGGTTCCTCTAGGATATCGGTGGCCGTGGAGCGCAACGAGCAGGAAGAGCAAGGGGGCAACCGATGAGGAATCGAGCCGGGATGGTAATCGGAGGCGTGCTGGGTGCACTGTTCCTGCTCGCCTTGTTCAATTTGTTCTCCTCGCCCGGCCGGCCGATACGTCCACCCCCGTTAACGGGCTATTCCCGCTTCATTGCTGACGTGGACGAGGGCAAGGT
>JBAPMW010000702.1:0-2554 GCA_049278815.1 Hyphomicrobiaceae bacterium | reverse complement strand
CCGTTGACCCCCTCAACCTCGCCGTGATCCAGGCAGCCTTGCAGCAGGTCTGCAACGAGATGGACCTCGCCTTCTCGCGCTCCGCCTTCTCGCCGGTGATCGCGGAGGCCGACGACCGCTCCTCAGGGATCTACGACCGCCACACGGGCGCGCTGATCGGCCAGGGCGAGCTGGGCCTGCCGGTGTTCGTCGGCACCATGCAGTATTCCACCGCCGAGCTGATCCGGCTGATCGGTGAGGGCAAGGCGGGCGCGCCGGAGCCCGGCGACATCTACATCGTCAACGACCCCTATCTCGGCGGCACGCACCTGATGGACGTGCGCTTCGCCATGCCGTTCTACTATCGGGGCGAGCTGTTCTGCTGGCTCCAGAACACCGGCCACTGGCCCGATGTCGGCGGCATGGTGCCGGGCGGCTTCTCGGCGCACGCCACCGAGGTGGAGCAGGAGGGGCTGAGGCTGCCACCTGTGAAGCTTTTCAAGCGCGGGGCGATGGATCAGGAGATCTACGCCATCCTCTGCTCCAACATGCGCGTCGCCGACCAGCGCATCGGCGACATCAAGGCCCAGGCCGCCGCCCTTTATGTGGGCGAGCGGCGGCTGACCGGCCTCATCGATCGCTACGGGCTCGAAACCATCACTGCCGCCATCGCGGAGATGCGCGCCAAGGCGGCACTGCTGATGCGCAGCTATATCGCCGCGATTCCCGATGGGACCTACAGGTCGGAGGCTTTCGTGGACTCCGACGGGGTGGTCAACGAGCCTCTCAGGATCGCGCTCGCCGTCACCAAGGCCGATGGTGCGCTGCATTTCGACTTCTCGGGCAGCTCGCCGCCGTGCCGCGGCCCGATGAACTCGGTGGTCGCCACCACCTACTCCTCGGTCTACTTGGGCGTGCGCCACATCTTCCCCGATATCCCGCTCAACTCCGGCGCCTTCGAGCCGCTGCGCATCGACCGTCCGGAAGGAACCTTCCTCGATGCTCGCTATCCCAGGCCCGTCTCCGGCTGCGCCGCGGAGGTCTCGCAGCGCATCGCGGAGGCCGTGTTCCTCGCGCTGGTGCAGGCGCTTCCCGACAAGGTGACGGCGGCACCGGCCGGCTC
Organism: Hyphomicrobiaceae bacterium; assembly: GCA_049278815.1. GTDB lineage: Bacteria > Pseudomonadota > Alphaproteobacteria > Rhizobiales > Hyphomicrobiaceae > AWTP1-13. Next base: position 1,452 of record JBAPMW010000702.1, on the reverse strand, counting down.
GTCGGGCAACTTTGCGCTCGGCGGCTTCGATCCGGCCAAGGGCACCGGCTACGTGATGTACCAGATCTCCGGCGGCGGCTACGGCGGCAACGCCGACCACGACGGGCTCGCCAACGGCTGCTCCACCATCGGCATCTCCAAGACGCCGCCGGTGGAGGTGATGGAGCAATACTACCCGGTGCTCTACCACCGCTTTGCGCTGCGCGAGGGCTCCGGCGGTGCCGGCACGCAGCGCGGCGGCTTCGGCGTGCACTACGAGGTGGAGCTGCTGCGCGGCGACGCCAGCGCCTCCTTCGTCATGGACCACGGCCGCTTCGGCCCGCCCGGCGTGCTGGGCGGACGCGACGGCGCCCCCAATGTCGTGCGCATCCACCGCAACGGCACGGTGGCGATTCCCGAGCACCTGTCCAAGGACCAGGGCATCGCGCTCGGCGCCGGCGACCGGGTGGAGGTGATGACGCCGGGCGGCGGCGGCTACGGCGATCCGTTCACGCGCGATCCCGCCGCTGTCGCCCGCGACGTGCGGCTCGCCTACTACGGCCGAGAGGAGGTGCGCGATCTGTTCGGCGTGGCGCTGCGGGCAGACGGCGAGGTCGATGCGCCGGAGACGGAGCGCCTGCGCTCCCCGCCCGTCATCCCGGATGGAGCGATGCGAGCCAAGGGTGAGCGGCGGTCCGATCCGGGACCTCGTGAGGCGAGGCACGACCCGTTCGTCGAGGTCCCGGATAGCCTCCCCCCGGCCCACGGCCGGGGCTCGGCTTCCGGGATGACGGGTAAGTAGGAGGAGGAGATGTCCGCCTATTTCCGACCTTCGAGTCTTGCGGAAGCCCTGGCCATCCGCGCGCGCCAGCCGGTGACGGTGCTTGCCGGCGGCACCGACGTGTATCCCGCGCGTGCCAACCGCGTCGGATGGGGCAATATGCGCCGCGACGACATCCTGGACGTCAGCGCCATCGCCGAGCTCAGGGGCATGGCGGAGGAGGCGGGCCGATTCCGCCTCGGCGCGCTGACCACATGGACGGAGATGGCTCACGCACAGCTGCCGCCAGCCTTCGCGGGCTACCGGAAGGCAGCGCGTGACATAGGCGGCGCCCAGGTCCAGAACCGGGGCACGCTCGTGGGCAACATCTGCACCGCCTCGCCCGCCGGCGACGGCATCCCTTGCCTTCTGACGCTCGACGCCGAGGCGGAGCTCGCGAGCGCGCGTGGTGGCCGGCGCGTGGTGCCGATCGGACAGCTCATCGACGGCTACCGCCACACCGTGTGCGGGCCCGACGAGCTGGTCACGGCCATCCTCGTTCCGAGGCCGCCGGACGGTGCCCGCGGCGATTTCGTCAAGCTCGGCGCGCGGCGCTACCTGGTCATCTCCATCGTCATGGCCGCTGCGGTGCTCGCCGCCGACGCCGCCGGCGCGATCACGCACGCGCGCGTCGCTGTCGGCGCGTGCTCGGC
>JBAPMW010000701.1:0-3124 GCA_049278815.1 Hyphomicrobiaceae bacterium | reverse complement strand
CGTGTCTGCCGATGAAGGCGCCCGCCTTGCCGACCTCAAGCCCTTCATTCGTGACCTGCTCTCCCAGATGGAGCGCGACCTCGATACGAAGCTCGACTGGGTGGCCGTGGACCATTTCAACACCGGCCATCCCCACACCCACATCGCGATCCGCGGGCGCGACAGGAATGGCGAGGATCTGGTGATGGCGCGGGACTACATCTCCCATGGCGTCCGCGCTCGCGCCCAGTCCCTCATCACCCTGGAGCTGGGTCCCGAGACGGAGGTGGAGCGGGTCCAGAAGCTGTTTAATGAGGTCGGGCAGGAGCGGCTGACCCAGCTCGACCGGTCCCTCATCGCCCGGGCCAAGGACGGCATCCTGGTGGTGTCCGCCGCCGAGGAGGCTGACCCAGTGCGGCAGACCCTGCGTGTGGGCCGCCTCAAGACCTTGGAGCGCCTTGGCCTCGCCAAGGAGCGCCAGCAGGGCGTGTGGGCCCTCGATACCGGAGCCGAGAGCAAGCTGCGGCAGCTCGGCGAGCGTGCTGACAAGTTCAAGATGATGCAGCGGGCGCTCAAGGAAGCCGGCATCGACCGCGCTGCCGCCAGCATGGCGCTGTTCGAGCGCGGCCCGCGCAAGGCACCGCTGATCGGCAAGGTTGTCGGCATCGGACTGGTGGACGAGATCACCGACCGAACCTGGGTGGTGGTCGATGCCGTCGATGGCCGGGTCCACTATGCCGAGCTCGGGCGGCTGCAAGCCGGCGAGGTGCCCGCCCGAGGGATGCTGGTGGCGCTCGCTGGCGACAGCCTTCAGGTCAGACCGTCAGTTTATCCCAGGGTACAGCTCCTCTCGCCCGTCGAGCTGGAGCGCCATGCCACCTATGACGGGCCGACCTGGCTCGATCAGGCAATCCTCTCCAAGTGGCGTCCGGACGGTTCGGCCCGGGGATTTGCAGCCGAGGTCGACAGCGCCCTTGCCGCGCGCGGCCGCTGGCTGGTTGCGCGCGGCCTGGCCGAAGCCGGTCCTGGCAGGGGAGTCGCACCAAAGCCCGATATGATGCGCCGGCTTCGCCAGGACGAGACACGCCGCCTGGCCGCGGACCTTTCGCGGCGTCTCAACGCGTCCTATCTGCCAGCGGAGCCGGGCCGGCAAATTACCGGTGTCTATGAGCGGTCAATCACGACACCGACCGGCAAGCTTGCCGTCATCCGGCGGCAAGACACGTTCACCCTGGCGCCTTGGAGGCCCGGCCTGGAACCCTTCAAGGGACGTGCAGTGATGGGCATGATTGGCCCGAACCGGGTGATATGGTCGCTCGACCGGGGCCGAGGACTGCCGGGAAGGAGTTGAGGACTGCTGATTCCCTCAAGACGTTCAGGATCTGAGGGGTACTTTCGTCGTAGCAGGGCCGACTTCGCGCGTCGAGGCCACGCGGACAGCGGATCAAGATCATGATCGACCGACGCGATCACAAATAGCGTTCTCGACTGCGCCTGGCTTGAATGCTGGGACCGCCAACCCAGCCCGGCTGAGCTGCGCCGCTTGACGCCGACGCCGAAGCTGGCCTCTGCCGCTCGACATTTACCCTGGCAAATGGCATGGCCAGCCGCCATGGCGGAGATGATCCCAGATGCGTTGCCGGCGTCGAGCACGGCCGGCGAGAGGCGCGTGTTCGCGACGCTGGCGCGGCTTCCGGACGATTGCCTCATCTATTACGAGCCGGTGGTGCGGCGGCGCTATCCGGATCTGATCGCGATCCTGCCGGAGGTCGGCGTACTCGTCATCGAGGTGAAGGATTGGTGGCTCGCCGAGTTGGGGAGCGTCAACGCGGACACGGTCACGATCACGCGGCGTGGTAGTGCCACGGTCGTCCCGCATCCGCGCCAGCAGGCGCGCGGCTATATGCTGCGGCTGATGGATGAGTGCCGCAGCCACCTCAGGCGGGCATGCTGATGCAGAAGGAAGGCCGCCATGCCGGCGGCTTTGCCTTCCCGTTCTGCCACATTGCGGTGCTGAGCAACATCAACCGCAGCCAGATCGAGCGTGAGGCGCCGGAGCTGACCCTCCTGTTCCCATCCGGCACGACAATCACCCGCGACGAGCTGGCCACCTGGGATGGGCTCGAGCCGCAAGCCCTGCTGGCAAGGCTCAAGGCCTGTTTCGATCCTTGGTGGGCCTTCCCGAAGCTGACGCCGGCGCAAATCGACATCCTCCGCAGCGTCATCCATCCAGAGGTGGTCATTCGCGCCAGCGAGACCGATCTCGCGGTGCTCGACCTGCGCCAGGAGCGTAATGCTCGTGCCCTGGGGGATGGTCACCGCATCGTCTATGGCGTGGCCGGCTCGGGCAAGACCGTGCTGCTGATCGCCCGGGCGAAGCTGCTCGCGGAAGACCCGGCAAAGCGCATCCTGATGTTGTGCTACAACCGATTGCTCGCGCAGCATCTGGCGGTGGCGCTGGCCGGCCATCAACGCGTGACGGTGACGACCTTCCATCGCTGGGCCCGCTGCTGCGGCGTCGCTTTCAGCAAGGGCGAGGAGGACGACGCCTTCGGCGAGCGCCTGCTTGCCAGACTGCGAGGCGACGCGGGCCTATGCGACCGCTACGACGCCGTACTGATCGATGAAGCTCAGGACTGGCCTTGCTCCTGGTTCCAATGCGCCAGGCTGGCGCTCAAGGAGCCCGAGACCGGCGATCTGCTGATCGTCGGCGATGGCAGCCAGTCGCTGTATCGCAAGCGGGATTTCACCTGGGCCGACGCCGGCATTCATGCCAGCGGCCGCGTGATCAACCGGAAGTTCGATCTCGATCGCAACTACCGCAACACCGCCGAGATCCTCCGCGCCGCGCGCGCGTTCTCTGTGCCGCCCGCAAGCGCCATGCAGGGCGTGCTCGCCTTGCCGGTCGAGCCGGACACCGCCATCCGCTCCGGGCCTAAGCCCTGGTTGATCCGGCTCGACGGCGCGGCGAGCGAGATGCATTACGCTGCGGCGCTGATCGAGACCTGGCTGCGCGGCGGCATCGAGATCGGCGGACGACGCCAGCGTGTGAAGCCCGGCGACATCGCCGTGCTCTATCCCAGGCGGCGTCCGGACGCGGCTGTGACGGCGCTCTGCAACCGGCTGAACGGCTTCACTAGCAGGC
>JBAPMW010000700.1:0-5849 GCA_049278815.1 Hyphomicrobiaceae bacterium | reverse complement strand
GCCATCCAGCCGTTGGGGATCGGGTAATGAATGGCAAAGCAATGCTCCCTGCACGTGGGCAGCTTGGCCAGCGGGTGAATGCGACCAAGGTGCGACGTGTCGTGGATATTCCCGTACTCCACAACGTCGTCGGGGTGCTGCAGGGGCGCGATATAGAATGCCTGCGCCTTCCAGGTGCTGTCGGTCACGGTGCCGTCGGAGAACCGCGCCACGAAGCCCCCGTCGCCGGAATGCCAGTTGTTGCCCCTGAAAACCTCCATCCCGAGGCCCAGCTTGTCCTCCCAGTCCTGCGCCAGCACGGCGATGGTGTAGGGCTTCTTCACGCGGAAGCGCACGACGTGCGAATTAAAAGGCGTGAACGGCGTGGCGTCCACGCCGATCAGCTTGCCGTTGATGTAGAGCTCGAAGTAGTTGTCCGCGACCATGAAGCCAGTGACGACCTCGCCGCCCTTGTCGATCTCCGCGATCGGCACCTTGTTGAGGTCAACCTCGGCCAGGCTCTTCGGCGTGATGCTTGCGCATTCGTTGTAGAGATCGGGAAGCTTGGGCGCGGTCGCGTAGCTGTTGGCCACTGGCACGGTGATTTTCGTGCCGTCCTTGGCCACGATCTCACCCACGGGGTTCTTGCGGATGTTCATGCCGGGCTTGCTGACGGCGCACGGGAGCAGGTCTTCCTTTGTCGTTTTCCCAAGGCCCTGCGTGACGATGCGCGTCGGCGCGGGATTGGCCGCGGGCAGCGGCATTTTGCTCGGCGGCGGCTGCGGTTGCTGAGCCTCCGCGGAGGCCGCCATGAGCAAAGATGCCGCGAGCCCCAACGGGCCGAGACAAAGCGCCCGCGCCCATAGTCCGAATTGCCGTGGGTTGCGCATGCGTTCTCCCCTATCGATTGCGCGGTCCGCGCGGCCCTCCTGGCGACACGGCCGGCAATCTGCCCCCGCCCCAAGCCTAAAGAGCATCTGTCATCGACAAGATCAATCCCGACGCAGCCAATCCTGATGCGGCATTCCCGCGCGTTGACCGCCGCAAACACCCACACGCGAAGACCCAGATATTGAAAGGGAGCTACAGCGTGATGCATTTTGAGAGCCGCTAGCGTGTTGCACCGCTGTTGGAAGATGTCTACACAAGTACTGAAGGCGAGGGGCGAACCAGATTGTCCGTCAATGCCTTGGAGGGCGGTCGACGTTTGGAACGGTCGGTGATGTCAATTTTCACGCGGCGGTGAGCGCGCGAGGGTGCCGAGGCGTCCCTGCCGCGACCCGCTCAAGCTCGATGCTGCGCACCATTTTCGTGCGCTCGTCCGGGGGAAACATATGATGAGGAGCCGGCTAGCCCGCTTAATCCTTACGTTCCTGCTCCTGGCACCGGCGGCGGGGGCGCAGGAGGTCAAGCTCAAGGCTTCGCTGCAATTTCCGATCACGAATCCGTTGGTCGGCGTGAGCATCGCGCGGCTCAAGGAGGAGGTGGAACGGCGGTCTGGCAAGACCCTCATGATCGAGATCTTCGACAAGGGGCGGCTGTTCCCCGATCCGCAGGTTGTTGACGCCGTCTCGTCCGGTGCCGTCGAGATGGGCACCACCTCCACGCAGATGTTTGTCAAGAAGGCCCCCGCCGTCGCCATTCTCGATTTGCCCTTCCTTTTCAATTTCAGGGCGTTGAGCCGCGCGGCGGCGCGCCCCGGCAGTGAGCTCAGGACGGTGATCGACGAGGCCGTGCTGAAGGAGGCGGGCGTCCGCGTCCTCTGGTGGCAGCCGCTGGGCGACAGGGTCTTCCAAACCAAAGGGCTCGATGTCGCCGACGTGGAGCGGTTCAAGGACCTGAGAGTGGCCGCGGCGGGGAAGGCCATGGAGGGCGTCATTCTCCGCTGCGGCGGCAGGCCGAGCGTGGTCAACGTCGCGAAGATGGCCGACGCCCTCATGGAGGGCACGGTCGACGCGGCCGCGATGAGCGTTCAGGCCTTCCAGTCCATGGGGCTCTGGAAGGCGACGGACACTCTCACCTACACCGCACACTCTCCGGTCGTGTATTTCCTTGTTGTCAACGAGAGGACGTGGCAAGCACTGTCGCCCACCCACCAAGCCATCATGATCGAGGCCGCCCGGACGGTGGAGAGCGATGGCTACGACCGACTCGCCAAGGTCGAGGCCTCGATGGAGCGCTTCATCAGCGAGAAGGGCGCCAAGATCGTGCATCTGACCCCCGATAACGTCGCCGATTGGCGCGCCTGCAGCGCCGACATGATCGCCGACTATATGGACAGGAACGGCCAGCTGGCACGCCGGCTGATGGCGGCCTACAGCAAGTTGCGGACCGATCCGTGCTGTACGGCGGGGCCGAGCGGGGAGGCCTTCACGCGGCGCTGAACGCCTCTCGCAGCTTGCTCTCTGATCGGATCATAGGTGCGACGGCTCCGCGGCTGCCGTGCGGGCACCGAAAATGAAAGGTGCGAGCTGTTGTGAGGTGCATGGGTCCCGGCCTATTCCCGCTTGGGCCTGCAAGGCCCAAGCGGGGCAGGGATGACGTTGGCGGATGAGACACGCGTCGCGTCCACCGCGCCTCAGTTGGTCACGCATGCTGGCGCGATCACAGGAAAAAACGCCTACCCCCGATTCCCCCCCAGCAGCTTGCGCGAGATGACGACGCGCATGATCTCGTTGGTGCCCTCCAGGATCTGGTGCACCCTGAGATCGCGCACCAGCTTCTCCAGACCGAAGTCCTTGAGGTAGCCGTAGCCGCCGTGGATCTGCAGGGCCTCGTTGCAGACCTGGAAGCCGAAGTCGGTGGCGAGCCGCTTGGCCATGGCGGAGTACATGGAGGCCTGCGGGTCGGCGCGGTCCATGGCGTCGGCGGCGCGGTAGACCATGAGGCGGGCCGCCTCCAGCTCGGTCGCCATGTCGGCGAGCTTGAACTGCAAGGCCTGGAAGTCGGCGATGGGGCGGCCGAAGGCCTTGCGCTCCAGCATGTACGCGCGCGCCTTCTCCAGCGCCGCCCAGGCCGCCCCCAGCGAGCAGGCGCCGATGTTGATGCGCCCGCCGTCGAGCCCGCTCATGGCGAACCTGAAGCCCTGACCCTCGGCGCCGATGCGGCTCGAAGCCGGCACCTTGCAGTCCTCGAAGATCAGCTGCCGGGTGGGCTGGGCGTTCCAGCCCATCTTGCGCTCGTTGGCGCCGAAGCTGAATCCGGGCGTGTCCTTCATCACCACGAACGCCGAGATGCCGCCCGCACCCTCTTCGCCGGTACGGGCGAACACGAAGTAGAGGTCGGTGGCGCCGGCGCCGGAGATGAACTGCTTGCTGCCGTTGAGGACGTAGTGGTCGCCCACACGCCGCGCCGTGGTCTTGAGGGCGGCGGCATCGGAGCCGGCGCCGGGCTCGGTGAGGCAGTAGCTCGACAGCCACTCCATGCTCGCGAGCTTGGGCATCCACTGTGCGACCTGCTCCGGCGAGCCGTATCTGGCCAGCATCCAGGCCACCATGTTGTGGATCGAGATGTAGCCGGCGACGGCCGGGCAGCCGTAGGCCAGCGCCTCCATGATGAGCGCGCCGTCCATGCGCTTGAGGCCGGAGCCGCCCTGCTCCGCCGGCACGTAGATGGTGGCCATGCCGAGCGCCGCCGTCTCGCGGATCGCATCGACGGGGAAGTGCGCCGTCTCGTCCCACTCGGCCGCGTGCGGGGCGATGCGCTCCTTGGCGAAGGCGAGCGCCGTCTCCTGGATTGCGGCCTGCTCCTCGGTAAGGGCGAAGTGCATGTGTCTCGGGTCCACTCGGAGAGATTGACGACGCGGGATTTATGCGGCGTGGACGCCAGGCGACTGACCAGACGTTTGTCGCGGTCACGAGCTGGCATCACGACGAACAGCCGCAACCCAATAGAAGCAGTCGTAAGGCGCGTAGCCAAGCTCCAACGCAACGGCAAGGGCGCCTTCGGCCAGCTCGCTATCATCCTCCGGCAATGCTATCCGATCAAGAGGCGCCGCTCCAAAGTCGGTCCTGCACCCTGCTTGAGGATTTCAAGGCCGCGGATCAATATTTGACCCATAGCGTTGCTCCTTGTGCTGCTATCCGCATCAAACACTGGCGAGCAGACATTGCCGGCTGTCGCGCGCCTCACGGATCAGCTCGTGGAATCCAGGGGCTGCCGGCCTCGCCTCCATAGCTCGCTGCCGACTGACTTTCGTTGCGCTTGCCAGCTTGGCTTTTTCGCTATCACATCTGATGGTAGGGGCGTGCCGACTGTCACCCTGGCGACACTTTCTGCAACGTCGAAAAGATGGTCGTCGACGTCCTGGGCGGCACGTATAGTCATGCATTCAAAGTTGGCCACGCGCAGCGCCCAGGGCGTTGCAGAGCATGCGATATGTTCAGACGCAAGATCAGAAGCGTACTGCTGGTGGATTTTGACAACATTGCCGCCCAGCTCGGGCACGCCGACTTCGTGGACAGCATCCCGCGCTGGCTCGCCTGGCTGGAGGACGGCCGCTTCGATCCGAGGAACGGCAAGCGCAGCTTCATCGTCAAGCGGATGTACTGGAACACCTACGCCGAGCTGTACCGCAGGGCGGTGGAGGCACAGAAGTTCGAGGCGTTCCTGTGCCCGTCCAAGGTGAAGGGCAAGAAGAGCCTGGCCGACATGGTCATCGCCGTCGACGCCCTGCGGGCGGCCTACGAGAGCAAGCGCATGCAGGAATGCATCGTGCTGGCCGTGGATACCGACTTCGAGCCCCTGCTCGACGCCCTCAACGACTGCTCGACGCGCACCGTCATCGCCGCCTCGCCCGGCATCGCCATGGAGGTCTTCTCCGAGTGCGCCGATGTCGTCATCCCGCTCGATGCGCTGCGCCAGGCCATGGCCTACGAGCGTCCGCGCAGCGTGCTGGAGGTGCTGAGAGACAAGCTCAGGGTCTGGCGCCGGCTGCGGTTCCGCAAGGACAGGCAGCTGGCGCTCGCCGCCCGGCATCTTGCCGCCATCGGCCGGCAGCAGCCCAGCCAGGCCATCGCCAAGAAACGGGTTATGCAGGTGATGGAGGAAAAGCTGCGCCTCAAGCAGCGCGGCCCCGACGCCTACCTCTCGTGCGGCAACTACGACACCATGCTGGAGCAGATTGCCGCCCAGTCGGACGAGCTCGCCCTGCACGAGTACGACGAGCGCCGCCGCGCCATCGCCTGGCGCCCACCGAGACCCAGGACGCAACCCACCCTGCGGACCGCGGGCCTCGGCGCACACGGAAGGCGGCGGTAGGCAGCGGCAACCCCCGCTCTACGAGACGTCCGCCACCGGCGTCCAGATGACCTGCTCCATGGTGTTCGCCCCCGTCGCCAGTATCACGAGCCGGTCGAAGCCGAGAGCGGCGCCGCTGGCCGGCGGCATATGCGCCAGGGCGGCCAGGAAGTCCTCATCGATGGGGTAGCGCTCGCCGTAGCGGCGCTGCTTCTCGGCCATCTCGGCCTCCAGGCGGCGGCGCTGCTCGACGGGGTCGGTGAGCTCGCCGAAGGCGTTCGCGAGCTCCACGCCGCAGGCATAGAGCTCGAAGCGCTCGGCCACCCGAGGGTCGCCGTCCCTGGAGCGGGCCAGGGCGGCGAGGTGGACGGGGTACTCGGTGAGGAGGGTGGCCCTGCCGTTGCCGATGCCGGGCTCGATGCGCTCCACCAGGATGCGGCTGAAGGCGTCCGCCCAGGTGTCGTCGGCTGCGGTGCGGATGCCGGCGGCGTTGGCGGCGCCGATCAGCGCGTCGCGGTCGGGCCCGCGGACATCGTCCGGGCCGCCCAGGGTGGCCATGAGGTCGATGCCGGCGAGCCGCCGGCAGGCGTCGGCGACCGTCAGCCGCTCCGGCGCGGCGCGCGGATCAGCCT
>JBAPMW010000699.1:0-6940 GCA_049278815.1 Hyphomicrobiaceae bacterium | reverse complement strand
TCCTGCTCGCCGATCAGCTCAAAGCCGCTCTCAACGGTCATGTATTTTTCCTTCCTGTCCAAAACCGCGCGCCCCGGCTGGCCCTCAGCCGTCCCGAGCCTTGCGCAAGCGAATATATAGAGCGCCCTCGCCGCCGTGCCGCACGCTGGCTGCGGCGTAGCTGACGACGATGGCACGCAACTCCGGGTCGTCCAGCCACAGCGGGACGTTGCGGCGCAGCACCCCGCCTTGGCTGCCGTCGGTGGGCCAATCGTCGGACCTGGCGGCTCTGGCGCCTTTGCCGGTGATGACGAGCACCATCCTATACCCCTTCGCCCGGCAGCCCATCAAGAACCCCCTGAGCCGGCTGTGGGCCACCTCCTGGTTGAGACCGTGCAGATCAAGCACAGCGTCGATGGGGACCTTGCCCGCTGCCACCTGACGATGCGTGCGTCGGTCGATCTCCGCGGGGGCGGCAGGACGGCCGCCCGCCAACCGGGCGTCGGGGGTCGGGTGTCGGGGGTCGGGAGCCGGTCTGGGGCTCGCTTCTTGCAACGCCCGACGCCCGACACCCGACTGCCGGCCGACCGGCACCGGATTTTCTGGAGTGGCGATGTCGCTGTGACCCGTAACGCGCGGCTTCTTCTTAACCTTGTCGAGTGAACGGCCCAGCTGGTGCCAAAGCTCGACCTCCTCCTCGGTGAGCTGGCGGCCGCCCCGGACAGATTGGCGTCGGGGCTTGCCGCCGCCGTCACGATTCATTCCTGCGCCTTCTGTTGCCCGGGAACTGCTGCGGTCGCCCCGAGCGGCAGGCCGTTGGGCACCAGAACAAAGAAGCGGACCGGGTGCTTGGTGCTCCCGGCAATCTTAGCAGCCGCATCGCCCGAGCCGAAGTAGATATCGCCGCGCTCGGAGCCCCTGATCGCCGATCCTACGTCCTGTCCCACCATCAGGCGGTTGAACGGCGCCGCCTTGGGCACGTGCTTCATGGTGGGAGAGCTGACGTAGATGGGCGTGCCAAGCGCGTGGTAGGCCGTGTCGATGGCGAGGCTGCGCTCGGGCGTCAACGGCACCTGCATGGCCCCCAGCGGCGAGCCCACGTTGTCCTTGATCTCACGGAAGAACACATAGGAGAGGTTCTGCCACATCACTTGGCGCCCACGCTCCAGATCGGCTCGCAGCCAAGCCATCAGCGCCGCCATCGACATCCTGTCGGCGGGGGCGATGGCCTTGTCGACGAGATAGCGGCCGATCGAGCTGAAGGGGTAGCCGTTCTTGCCGTCGTAGTGGACGCGCACGGTCGTCCCGTCGGTGAGCTTGATGCGGCCGGACCCCTGGATCTGCATGAAGAAAATATCGACCGCATCGTGCAGGTACAGCAGCTCCAGGCCCTTGCCTTTGAGCGCGCCAGATTCGATCTCGGCGCGGGTGAAATAGGGCTCCGTGCCGGTCGCCGTCTTACGGACGTGCGTCAGCGAGCCTGCCTTGAGCGTGCCCCGCCGGGTGTCGTGCACGACGTTGACGAGATCGGGCGGGCGCTTATAGATGGGCGTCTGATATGGGCCATCCGGCGTGCGTGAGCCCATCAGCACGGGCTCATAGTAGCCGGTCAGCACGCCGGGCTGTCCCTTCTTCACCACGGCGTTGGGCGTGAAGCTCGCCTCGAAGAAGGCGCGCGCGGCGGCCTTGGTGTCGATCTCCTCGGCCACCTTGGTGGCCTCGGCGCAGACGGCAACCAACGCGGTCGGCGCTCGCTGCGGTCCCCTGCGGCCGGCCACGCCACGGTCGCGCCCGCGGGCGATCACGCGCCCGCAGGAGGCCACGAAAGTCTTGAAGGCCGCCAGATGGTCGTCCTGCTGCCAGCCCGGCAGGTCGCCAAACGTCACCGGGCGGTACCAGGAGCGCACCCCTGCGCGCTCCGTCCCCTTCCCGCGGCTCATCTTCGAGGGCGCAGCGGTCTTGGACTTCACCACATCGGTCTTCCAGGCTTTCACCACGTCCTTGGCGGCAGCCGGCTCCGCCCGCCCGCCCGCGCCAAGCCCGGCGCCGGCGATCGCCACAAACGTGATGATTGTCGCGCGGCGAAAAACAACGCTCAAGACCACAACGCGTGTCCCCCCGTCTGGACGTCCGCGTCTATTTCGACTGCTGGAGCTTGGCTGTCTAGTGGCAGGCGCCGCCGCACCCGCCATAATTGCAGACCGCGCGGCATGCATGTCACGGATGCGGCCGGGCGGTGGGCCGTAGGCGATGCCCACAGGCTCCCCGCCTGCTGCTCTACATCTTGATCACGACCCTCACCGTCTGCGGTGTACCGGAGGTACCGCCGCTGGCGTCGGCCACCATGATCTCGAAGCTGGCAAGGTCGGCGCTGCGGCCGTCGTGGATGAAGGAGACCTGGCCCGCCTCCAGATCGGCCTGCGTGAAGGTGGCCACCGACTTGCGGGGGGCGCCGGCGAGCGCCAGGAAGCCGCTGCGCACGTTGGACACCGAGAACCGCAGGTCCTTGGCGCTGTCGTCGGGATCGAGGGCGTTGAGATCCTGCAAGGTGATCGGCACCGAGCCGCCCTTGTAGACCTCGATCTGGAGGTCGCCGCTCAGGATCGGCGGCACGTTGCGCACCTCGGCGCTCAGGTTGCCGCCGACTTCCAGCGCCAGCTTGCCGTACCGCACGTTGCCGCTGACGTTGCCGGAGCTGCGGATGTCGATGAGGTTCCTGACGACAACCTCGCCCTGCAGCGTCCCATGGATCTCGGCGTTGTCCGACTTCAGCTTGCCGAACACCCGGCCGTTCTTGTGCACGAGCACCGACTTGGCGGCCACGTCACCCTCAAGGTAGCCGAACACCTCGAGCTGGCGGCAATTGCGCAGCTCCCGCACGCCACGGATGACGGTGTCCTCCGTGATTACCAGCACGCCACTCTCAGCCACTGCTTCGCCCCGTTTCCGTTTCCCCCAATCCTTCAGGATCGGGGCCAAGGTGGGCGGGAACTTGGCCGAAAAACTTCGCTGGCACAAGCGACAACGGCTGACGTGTGGCGCGGATCGTGCCAGGGTGTGGCGCCGGCCACTGACCGGCGAGCCTCTGGGGAGTTGACGCACCAATGCGAGTGATCGTCGCATATCTGACCGCCAAGCCTGGCCTGGAAGACAAATTCAAGGAGGCGATGGTGGCGCAAGCCCAGCGCTGCCTCGCCGACGAGCCGGGCTGCCTCCAGTTCGACGTGTCCCAGGACCCGAAGGACCACAAGCGCTTCGTGATGCTGGAGGTCTACAAGGACGATGCGGCCATCAAGGCGCACCAGGACAGCCTGCACTTCAAGGACTTCCGGCCGGTGGTCAGCGAGCTGGTGGCCGAGCGCAAGGTGGAGGTGTTCACCATCGTGTCGGACGGCAAGTTGAGGCGGTAGCAAGGGGAGGGCAATAGGGCAATGAGGCAATAGGGCAGTAAGGCGCCCTGCTGCCTTATTGCCCTATTGCCCTACTGTCTTCATTCCGCAGCCGCCATGAAGCGCTCGACCGTGGCCGCGAAGTGGCCGCACCAGTCCTTCCTCGCCACAACCGGCCACACACCGTGGCCGTTGCCAGGCTCATTGGTCATGAGGGGGGGCATGGGAGGGTTGTAGCGGCACAAGCCGCTGTCCTTGTCCTTTTGCCGCGTGGCAGACTTGCTGCGATTGTCGAAGAATTGGCAGTTGCCGCAGGCGCAGGTGGTCATGCGATGTCTCCTCGTCCTGGCTCTTGCGCGTGGCAGCGCGGGAAGCATCATAGCCGGCGCTGCCGAGGCGGCACCTCGCTCGCGCGCTTTTGCCTTATCTGTCGTTAACGCGCGGCGTTCCACTTCGCACCAGCGTCAGCCAGACCGCCCTGAGGAGGCGTTCGACAGAGCGTGCAGGAGGAGCGTTAAGACCCACGCTGAACCAGCGCCACGGGGCTCCATAGCCTCGATGGCCCCGCGTGAAGCGGCAGGGGGCGCGCCGGCTGCGCCGAACGCTGGCGAGGACCCCACGCCCATTGCGAAGACCAACGCGTCAAAGATGCAGCGAACGGCGGATAGCTGAGTTAAGACCGGCGTTGCGCATTCGCCTCTTCGCTCGCCTTATGGTTGCAATTGCCGCACGCGGAGCTTGTCTTGCCGGCTCAATCGCCGGATCGTTCGCCGGCGGCACGATTCGGCTTGAGCGGGGACGATATGAAGCTTCGGCGCACACTGACGCTTGCAGGGATGGGTCTCTGCGTAGGCTTCTGGGGCCTGGGGGCGCTGGCGGCTCCGGCAGGGGCGCACCCGCCGGCGGACGACTACGTGCCCTACCAGCCCTCGGGCTTCTTCGTCTTCAACTGGAGCGGCTTCTACGTGGGGGGCAGCCTGGGGCTGGCCCATACCCTCGCCAACTCGCCCGTGACGACCCTTGAGGACTCTCCTCTGGATATCTCGTCGTTGGCCAGAGAGGTCTTGAACTATGAGCAATCGGAGACGTCCCTCACCGGCGGGATCCACGCAGGCTGGCAGAAGCATTGGGGTAGGCTCGTTGCCGGTGTTGAAGCGGGCTTCAATGTGCTGCGCTTCGACACCACCACCGAATCCCCGCTCATCCCCCTCCTCCGTCGATCCGCCACTCTCAGCGATATCCTCATCCTCACGGGACGGCTCGGCTACGCCGAAGGGCGGTGGCTTGCCTATGCCAAGGGTGGCCTGGTCAGCGCCGAGATCGACATCAGCTACGACGACGGGCTCACCGGATTGAGCAGTTCATCGAGCGGCCGCGAGACGGGATGGATCGCGGGCGTCGGCATCGAGTACGCGCTGACACAGGATCTGTTCCTCGGCGTGGAGTACAACTACATGCACTTCCGGGCCGATGCCACGCCGCCGGAGCTTCCCGATGTCCCGATACATATCGCCGACGCCGACGTCGACGTCCAGAACGTCGTGGTGCGGCTCAACTACCGCTTCAAAGCACCGTGTTGCTTCGGGCCGGCCGGCCCGTGATGAGGTGCGGCCGGGGGCATCTTGATTTTGGCGCCCCGGCCGGCCACCTTCGGCTGGCGGCCCAAGGTGGGCCCGACCGGAGCTCCATGGTCACCATCCTCGACGACACGCGCCCGCGCCACCCCGAGAAGGCGCACAAGCCCGACACGCCGGTGCTGAGGAAGCCCGACTGGATCCGGGTGCGGCTGCCGGCGTCCTCGCCGCAGTTCGCGGAGACCCGGGCCATCCTGCGCCAGCACGGCCTCCATACGGTATGCGAGGAGGCCGGCTGCCCCAACATCGCCGAGTGCTGGGCCGGGCGCCACGCCACCATGATGATCATGGGCGACACCTGCACGCGCGCCTGCGCCTTCTGCAACGTCAAGACCGGGCTGCCCGGCGCGCTCGACCCCGCGGAGCCAGAGAACGTAGCGCAGGCCGTGGCCAAGCTCGGCCTCGATCACATCGTCATCACCTCGGTGGACCGCGACGACCTTCCCGACGGCGGCGGCGCCCACTTCGCCGCCACCATCCGCGCCATCCGGGGGCTGACGCCCGACACCACGATCGAGGTGCTCACCCCGGACTTCCTGCGCAAGGACGGCGCGCCGGAGACGGTCGTGGCAGCGGCACCCGATGTCTACAACCACAACCTGGAGACAGTGCCGTCGCTCTATCTGAGGATCAGGCCCGGCGCGCGCTACTTCCACTCCTTGCGGCTGTTGCAGCGGGTGAAGGAGCTGGCCCCCACGCTGTTCACCAAGTCGGGCATCATGGTGGGTCTCGGCGAGACGCGCGAGGAGGTGGCGCAGGTGATGGACGACCTGCGCTCGGCCGGCGTGGACTTCCTCACCGTCGGCCAATACCTCCAGCCCACGCGCAAGCACGCCGAGGTGAAGGCGTTCATCACGCCCGAGGCGTTCAAGGAGTACGAGGCCATCGCCTACGCCAAGGGCTTCCTGATGGTCTCGGCGAGCCCCTTGACACGCTCCTCCTACCATGCCGGCGACGACTTCGCCCGGCTCAGGGCGGCGCGGCTGGCGGCGCAAAGGTAGGGTGCAATAGCGCGGTAGCGCGTATTGCACCGATGCGCGCTCGCCGCAGCATCTGGGCTCAGGTAGGATGGACCGGTGCAATGCGCTCCGCTTATTGCACCCTACGATCTCGGGGGTCCCACATGCACACACGCACGAACGAGCGCGCACATCCGCCCAGGCCCGAAGCCCGGATCGATGCGCAGGTACTTGAGCGAGCGGTAGAGGCGGTCCACGTGCTCCTTCACCTTGAACAGGCGGTGGCCGAAGGCGCGGGTCACGTCAAGGGGATGCAGGCGAGCGCGTTCTAGTGCGCAGATCCGGCGCGGAACGCTGAAGCGATGCCAACGCAGCGCCATGCGCGCGCAACCCTGGCAATCGCACGCCTGCCGTTCTTCTACGGCTGGGTCATCCTCGCCTGCGTGTGCTGCGCCGCCTTCGCCCGCCAGGGGCCGGCGGTGGCGACGCTCTCCATCTTCGTCGAGCCGATGACCGCCGACTTCGGCTGGTCGCGCACCGCCCTGTCGGGTGCCGTGTCGCTCGGTGGGGCGATGGCGGCCGTGCTGTCGCCGCTGATCGGCCCGCTGCTCGACCGCCGCGGCGCCCGCGCGATGCTGTCATCCGCCGTGCTGGTAACGGGCGTCTGCGCCATGGCCCTGTCGCTCACGGATTCGCTGGTCACCTTCTACATCTTCTTCTGCATCGCGCGCATGACCTTTGCCGGCCCCTTCGATATCGGCATCTATGGGGCGCTCAACTCCTGGTTCGTCGCGCGCCGCCCGCTCGCCAATGCGGTTGTCAACGTGGCGCACATGGCGGGGCTCGCGGCGCTGCCGCTGATCGCCTACGCCGCCATGGCGGCGCACGGCTGGCGCGCGGGATGGGTAGCCGTCGGCGCCACGGTGCTGCTCGTCGGCTTCGTGCCGGTGTGGCTGCTCCTGGTGCGGCGGCCGGAGGA
>JBAPMW010000698.1:0-2660 GCA_049278815.1 Hyphomicrobiaceae bacterium | reverse complement strand
CTCGACGATGCGTCCGAGGTACATGACCGCCACCCTGGTGGCGATGTGCCGCACCACCGCGAGGTCGTGGGTGATGAAGATGTAGGCGAGCCCCAGGCGCTGCTGGAGATCCGTGAGCAGGTTCAAGATTTGGCTGCGGATCGACACGTCGAGCGCGGAGACCGGCTCGTCGCACACGACCAACCTCGGCCGCAGGGCGAGCGCGCGGGCGATGGCGATGCGCTGGCGCTGGCCGCCGGAGAACTCGTGCGGGTAGCGCTGCGCGTGTGCGGCCTGGAGGCCGACCAGGCGCAAGAGGTCGGCCGCGCGCTGGCGGCGGTCTGCCGGGAACAAGTCCGTATGCAGCAGGAGAGGCTCGGCCAGCATCTCGCCTACCGTCATGCGTGGGTTAAGCGAGCCGTAGGGGTCCTGGAAGATGAGCTGTGCGCCGGCGCGAGCCCGCCGCAGCTCGGCTCCCGACAGCCTGGCGAGATCGCGGCCCTCGAAGCGGACCACGCCGCCGGTCGGCTCCAAGAGCCGCAGCGCCAGCCGGCCGACCGTCGACTTGCCGCAGCCGGATTCGCCCACCAGCGCCAGTGTCTCTCCGGCCTCGACGGTCAGGCTGACACTGTCGACCGCGTGCACGACCGCCCGAGGCATGCCGAGGAACGAGCGGCGCACGACGAACCGCTTGCTGACGTTCTCCAGCGCGAGCAGCGGAGCGCTCATGCCACCAGCGCCTCCAGCGGCGCCTTCCAGCAGCGCGTGAGATGGCCGTCGGCGATGCCGGCAAGCGGCGGCGCCTGGCTGTGGCAGCGCGCGTCGGCAAAGGGGCACCTGCCGGCGAAGCGGCAGCCGGCGAAGGTGTCGGCAAGGCTCGGTACGGTGCCGGAGATGGCGGCGAGGCGCTGCCGCCTGCCGTCGATGTGGGGGATCGAGCCGAGCAGCCCCACGGTGTAGGGGTGCTCGGGCGCGGAGAGCAGGCGGGCGACCGGCGCCCGCTCCACGATCTGGCCCGCATACATCACGGCCACGTCGTCGCAGGTCTCGGCCACTACGCCAATGTCGTGCGTGATGAGGACGATGGCCGCACCCGTCTCGTCGCGTAGGTTGGCGAGCAGCTCCAGGATCTGGGCCTGGATGGTGACATCGAGGGCGGTGGTCGGCTCGTCGGCAATGAGCAGCGCGGGGGCGCAGGCCAGTGCCATGGCGATCATGACGCGCTGGCGCATACCGCCCGACAGCTTGTGCGGATAGTCGTCGACGCGGATGTGGGGCGAGGCGATCCGCACCCGCTCCAGCATGTCGATGGCGGCGGCGCGCGCGGCCTTTGCGCGGAGGCCGCGGTGGCGCATCAGGGCTTCGCCGATCTGGTCGCCGACGGTAAAGCTCGGATTGAGCGAGGTCATCGGCTCCTGGAAGATCATGGCCAGCCGGTTGCCGCGCAGATCGAGCATCTCCCGCTCGGACAGGCTGCCGAGCTCGCGGCCCTCGAACACGATGGAGCCGGAGACGCGCGCGCCCGCCCTGGGCAGGAGCCGCATGATGGCGAGCGCCGTGACGCTCTTGCCGCAGCCCGACTCGCCGACGATGCCCAGCGTCTTGCCGGGATCGATGGAGAAGCTGACGCCGCTGACGGCCTCGGCGCGGCTGCCGCGATCCCCCTCGAAGACGACGCGCAGATCGGTGACGGCAAGCAGGGGTGTCACTCATAGCTCTCCGCGATCGACTGCGAGACCAGGGCTTCGAGCTCGCCACGGTCGATGAGGCCCGACGGTGCGCGGCGGCCGGGCATGGAGCGCCGAAAATGCACCCAGCGCTGGCGCGCGACCTCCTGCAGGCGGGCGAGCTCTGTCAGTGGATCGGGGTGATCGTCGACGCGCAGGTCGTAGAGCGGATAGTCCTCCCCGTCGTGGACCAGCAGCGCCGCCGACTGCCGGCCTCGCTTGTCGCCGCCGGCGGCCTCGCCCGCCCGCATCGCCGCAATGAGACGCCGGGCGAACGGCATCGCCCTCTCCGCCTCGTGGACGCAGGCCGTCTCGGCAAGGACCTGCGGCCCGGCCAGCATGTTGCCGGCCACCGAGAACGAGCCGTGCAGCTGGTGACCGCACCAGTCGATGCAGGCTGAGCCCGTATAAGCGGCGAAACCGCCTTGCCGGCCCATGACGTGCAACTGCCGGTTGTGTCGCCCCTCGTCGCCTGCCGTCAGCCGGGCAACGACGTCCTGTGCGCGCACCCTGGTCTCGAGCAGCGCCGATCCCCTGGGGCCGTAGTAGGGGTTCATGAACGCCTGCGAGGCGCCGGCGCCGGCGCCGGTCCTGATGTGCGGAACGAGCGCGCCCACGGCAAAGAACCTCGTGGCAACAGCGATGCCAACGCGTCCAGTCTCTTCATCGCGCGCTATGATCGACCAAGTCATGTCGTAGCGTTCCCGGCCCCGGTCAATGAAGAGTCGCATAGCGGGGCGCTCAACCGACCAGAAGAATGCAATGCTGAAACGATTGCGCCGTCAATGACTGGAATCGACGCTCGCCCTTCAAGTATGGGCTGGGTTGCCTTTCAGCCCGCCCGCAGGCAGCCCCAGGGTCCACACCGTGGCCTTCCTCGCAAATCAGCCCATTGGCCCCTCAGACCGCGACGCCGGGACCGTCCGCCTCAACGACGTGGTGTGCAAAATCCTG
>JBAPMW010000697.1:0-1949 GCA_049278815.1 Hyphomicrobiaceae bacterium | reverse complement strand
GCCGTGCACGCGCTGGCGGCCAGGCCGCCGAGGAGCGCGCGGCGTGTCAGGTCAATGCGAGCCATGGTGCCCCCGATCCTGCATGTCCCCATAGGTGCCCGGCTAGGTGTCAATAAACAGTGCGCGGCAGGCTGTTGGGAGCCCTGGGGCATCCTCCCGGCTGCACCAAGCCTCGGCGCGCGAGGGAGGAGCGGTTCGGGTCATATCCATCATGCAAGGAAGGAACGTCATGGAATGTGCCGACCGCGGATGCCGTAGGGCCAAGGTCTCGATCTGCGCTTTTGCGCTCGCCTACTTGTCGGCCTTGGCCTTCGCTCGCCTCCCGGCAACATCCAGCGCCTTGGGGCAGTGGCGGCTGATATAGCGGTTGATGCTCTTGATCATCTGCCGATGGAAGAGGCCGAAGGTGTCGGCGAGCTGCGCGGCCGTCTGCAGCGTCAGCGTGACGGACGCAGGACCGTCGACGCTCTTCAGGCGCACCCAGACCTTGTCGGCCTTGCCACCGCGGAACTCGATCTTGGGGGCGACGACGGCCGTGACCTTCTCAAGCCGGCCGCCCTGCTCGACCACGCAGTTGGCCGTCAGCCGGCCGGCGTGGAACATCGCCTGCTTGTCGGTCAGAGCCTCGACCAGGCGCTCGCGGCTGAGCTTGATATCCATCGAGCAGCGGGCATCGCCGAAGCCCCAGCTGAGCTGCTGGGTGTCCGCCTCCTTGATGGTCGATCTGGCCCAGGTCTTGGTCAGCGCGCACTTGAGATCGGGGCCTTGCGGGCTCTTGCCCACCAGGATGGCGCACAGCCGCTTGTCGCAGGCCTCGATGGCGGCCGCCTCGCCCTTCTGCTGCTCCAGCGCCAGGGCGGCCGGCCCGTTGAGCAATCCGGCAGGCGCTCCGGCCCCCAGGACGCCAATGGCGACCGCCACGGCGCGCAGACGCACGACACGGCGCGGCCTCGTTACACGGGTCATGACGGCCTTCCCTCCAGGCTGGACGCCCAGCCCCCGCTGTGCAGGCCGGCAGCTGGGCGCTGACAGCTGCCCCGCCCCATCCGATGGCAAGTCTGGGACAACAGTGAGGCGGAGGCGCGGGCGGTACGTGCCGATGCCCGCTGGCGCCCGCCAGGGGCCTGCTAGTATTGTGACTCCGACGGATCGTACTGTTGTCATCCCGGCACTTGTTGCCGGGATCCAGCTCACAAGAAGCTCTGGAGCGCGGTGCGGGGTGGATCCCGGGCACAAGGCCCGGGATGACAAACCGGCTGTAGCGTCGGAGACAGGACACTAGGCGCCTGCCACGGTCACGCGCCCTTCTCGACCTCGGCGAAGACCTTGCGGGCGGCGCGGAAGCACTCCACCGCTAGCGGCACGCCGGCGTAGATGGCGATCTGGTGGATGATGGCCTGGATCTCGTCCTTGGTGACGCCGTTGCGCAGCGCCCCCTTCAGGTGGAGCTCCCACTCGTGCATGCGGTTGAGGCAGGCGAGCATGACCAGGTTCAGCATCGAGCGGGTCTTTCGCGGAAGCCGCTCGTCGCTCCAGACCATGCCCCAGCAATACTCGTTGAGGATGTCCTGGAACGGCCCGTTGAAGTCGTCGGCCGAGGCCATCGCCTTGTTCACATAGTCCTCGCCCAGCACCGCCTTGCGGTTGGCGATCCCCTTGTCTCTCAGGGCCTGGTCCATCGGTGCGTCTCCCCCGGTGGGTTGTGTGGTTCCTATTGGGTGCGCGGGACCGCCTGCACGCGGCGGGCGGCATGCAGGGCCACAAGTTGATCGCGGACCCTGCAGGTCACATTACCACAGGGGATTGCTCGACGTTCGAGTGCGCCGGCGCTTGCCGCAGCCATTCGTAGCCGCAATCGATCCGTTGGGCGCAAGATCCGGGTCGGGCTGTCCGGGCCTATCTCCCGATGATCGCGCGATCCCAACGCCGTAACGAGGGCGCTCAGGTCG
>JBAPMW010000696.1:0-1608 GCA_049278815.1 Hyphomicrobiaceae bacterium | reverse complement strand
GAAGCCGCCCCTTGGGCCGGCGCGGTCGGATCGGCGTTGTGTTTTCGTTGCGCCTGACACAACCTGATCCCGCATCCGGCGGCGTGCTCTCCCCCCCGTGAGGGAGGGCCCCCGGCCGATGTGGTGTTCCGATCGATCGGCATCCGCCTTGCATCGCCTTCCCGCCAACGAGGGAGCAGCCATGTCTGAGGCCGCCACCGCCGGCGCTACACTCGACCGGATCCGCGCCTATCATGCGGAGCTGACCGCCATCCGCCGGGATATCCACGCCCATCCCGAGCTCGGCCTGGAGACCCATCGCACTGCCGATATCGTCGCGCGGCTGCTCAAGTCCTGGGGCATCGAGGTGCATCGCCTGGTCGATGGCGCGGCTGTGGTGGGGGTGCTGCGCTCCGGCAACGGTCCGCGGTCGATCGGGTTGCGCGCCGACATGGACGCGCTGCCGATCAACGAGCAGACGGGCGCGGCCTACCGCAGCGAGCGCCCGAATGTCATGCACGCCTGCGGCCACGACGGGCACACGGCCATGCTGCTCGGGGCGGCGCGCTACCTGGCCGAGACGCGCCGGTTCAACGGCACGGTCAGCTTCATCTTCCAGCCGGGAGAGGAAGGGATGGGCGGCGCGCTCGCCATGCTGGCGGAAGGCCTGCTCGACCGCTTCCCGTCCGACGAGCTCTACGGCCTGCACAATGCCCCGGGCACCCCGGTCGGGCACTTCGCCATCACGCCCGGCGCCGCGATGGCCGGGGGCGCCTTCTTCGACATCGCCGTCAAGGGACGCGGCGCGCACGGCGCCAGGCCGCAGGCGGGCATCGATCCCGTGATCGCGTGCTGTCACATTGGAACGGCGCTGCAAACCGTCGTCTCCCGCAACCTGCCGCCGACCGAGACGGCAGTCCTCAGCGTGACCAGCATCTCCGGCGGCGACGCCTACAACGTCATCCCCGAGCACGCCCGCATGGGCGGCACCATCCGCGCCATGAAGCGCGAGACGCTCGGTGCCATCGAGGCGGGGCTGAGAAGAGTGGCAAGCGGCGTTGCCGAGGGTCTCGGCGCGCAGGCCGAGGTGGACTACCGGCTGATCTTCGCGCCCCTTGTCAACGCAGCGGAGCCGACGCAGGCGTGGGCCGATGCGGCGGCGGCGCTGGTGGGCGAGGCCAACGTCGATCGCAGCAAGGCGCCGACCACCGCGTCGGAGGACTTCGCGTTCATGCTGGAGAAGGTGCCGGGCGCCTACATCTACCTGGGCAACGGCGAGGCGAGCGCCCAGGTGCACAACGCTCGCTACGATTTCAACGACGAGGCCATCCCCTACGGGGCGTCCGTCTTCGCCAAGCTCGTCGAGCGCAGACTGGTGCCGCAGCCGGGCTAGAGCGCTCTCCGATCGATATGAGGCGAAACAGCCCGCACGCACCACCGACCTGGGCGGTTATAGAACCGCACGCCTCCCAGTTGCGTCATCCCGGCGCCGCGGGCGCCCGTCAGGGCGCGCGCGGGAACAGGCCGGGACCCATGCACCTGCGAGCTTGCTCACGGAACGGATCGTAGGCATGACGGCTCCGCGGCTGCCGCGTGGGCGCGGAATGAGAGGCGCGAGCTGTCCTGAGG
>JBAPMW010000695.1:0-6204 GCA_049278815.1 Hyphomicrobiaceae bacterium | reverse complement strand
AGGGGGAGGGGGATCCGGGCGGCGCTTGATTGTCGCGTATTGGCGAACTCTTTGTCCGCAGCTGGTGAGTTGCGTTTCAGACCCTCCGGTTCTGACACCTCGATCGCGCATCACTCCTTCGGGAAGGCCAGCCCCAGATCGCGGTACCGCGCCGGGTCGTCACCCCAGCCTTCACGGACCTTGACGAACAGGAAGAGGTGCACCTTGCGCTCCAGAATCTCGCTGAGCTCCTTCCGCGCCTCCATGGAGAGCTGCTTGATCATGGCGGCGCCCTTGCCGACGACGATGCGCTTCTGGCTGTCGCGCTCCACGTAGATGGTCTGCTCGATATGGAGGCCCTTGCCCTGCTCCTTCCACTGGGTGGTCTCCACCGCGGCCTCGTAGGGCAGCTCGTCGTGCAGGCGGTCGTAGATCTTCTCGCGCGTGATCTCGGCCGCCAGCACGCGCAGGGGCGCGTCCGTCACCTCGTCCTCGGGGTAGTGCCACGGGCCCAGGGGCATGGAGCGGGCGAGGTGCGCCTTGAGGTCGGCAACGCCGTTGCCGTCGAGGGCGGAGATCATGAAGGTGGCCGCGAACGGCAGGCGCGCGTTGAGGTCGGCGGCCAGCGCCAGGAGGTGCTCCTTGCGCACGCGGTCGATCTTGTTGAGGGCGAGCAACAGCGACGCCTTGCTGTCCTTGAGCCTGTCGACGATGCGCTCCACGTCCTCGTCGTGGCCCTTGGCGGCGTCTACCACCAGCAGCACCAGGTCGGCGTCGCCGGCGCCGCCCCAGGCGGCCGCCACCATGGCGCGGTCGAGGCGGCGGCGCGGGGCGAAGATGCCCGGCGTGTCGATGAAGACGAGCTGACTGCGCCCCTCGATGGCGATGCCGCGCAGTGTGGTGCGCGTGGTCTGCACCTTGCGGCTGACGATCGCCACCTTGGTGCCCACCAGCGTGTTGACCAGTGTGGACTTGCCGGCGTTGGGGGCGCCGATCACGGCGATGAAGCCGCAGCGGGTCGCCTCGGGCGTCTCGGCCCCGGGTCCCGGCTGATCCTCAGACATCTGCGACATCCGCGCCCCTCTTCCACACGCCCTCGCGCGCCAGCAGTGCGGTGGCCGCGGCCTGCTCGGCGGCACGCTTGCTGGCGCCTTCGCCGCGCGCAGGCTTGCAGCCTTTGATACGCACCTCGGCGGTGAAGCGCGGCGCGTGGTCCGGCCCCTGGCGGTCCACCTCCACGTAGTCCGGCAGCTCCAGGCCCTGGCCCTGCACCCACTCCTGCAGCAGCGACTTGGCGTCGGTGGCCTCCGCCGGCGAGCCCCCGACCCAGGCGGCCCAGTGGGTGCGCACGGCGGTGCGCGCGGTCTCGTAGCCGGCCTCCAGGAAAATGGCGCCCAGGAGCGCCTCGCAGGCGTCGGCCAGGATGGTCTCCTTGTTGCGGCCGCCGCTCTCGGCCTCGGCCTCGCTCAGCACCATGCAGGGGCCGAGGTTCAGCTCGCGCGCCACCACGGCGCAGGTGCGCCCGCGCACCAGGCGGTTGTAGAGGCGGGCAAGCTCGCCCTCGTCGGCGTCAGGGTAGACCTCCCAGAGCAGCTCGGCGACGGCGAGCCCCAGCACGCGGTCACCCAGGAACTCCAACCGCTCGTTGTCGCGCCGCTTGCCGGGGGCCTGGCGCACGCTGGCGTGGGTGAGCGCCTTCTTCAACAGGTCGCGGCTGCGGAACGAGTAGCCGAGGCGGGCTTCCAGATCCTTGTATTTGCGGGGCGCCACGGCTGTCGCACCGAGATCACCGGACGAGGCTGAATATTCGCCGCCAGCGGATCATGAACGGCCACTGCCACGGCCTGGCCAGACTGTAGCCGTCGCGCTCGCGCTCGTGCTCGTCGATGGCGGAGAAGAAGATGATCTCGGCACGGCCGACCAGGTTCTCGTAGGGCACGAAGCCGACGCCGCCGCGCTGCGGGGGATAGCGGCTGTCGATGGAGTTGTCGCGGTTGTCGCCGAGCACGAAGTAGTGCCCGGGCGGAACGACGTAGGTGTCGGTATTGTCCACGTCGCCATCGGGCCGGGCATCGAGCACATAGTAGGAGACACCCTCTGGCAGCGTCTCCTTGTAACGGTCGACCTTGCCGGATTCAGCGTCCGAGAACTCGCCCACCCGCACGCGCGGCACGGCCACGCCGTTGATGTACACGACGCCGCCCTGAACCCTGATCGTGTCGCCTGGCAGGCCAAGGATGCGCTTGATGAAGTCCTTGTCGGTGTCGCGCGGCAGCTTGAAGACGGCAACGTCGCCGCGCTTGGGCTCGGCCCCGAAAATCCGGCCGCTGAAGGGAATTATGGCAAACGGGAAGGAGTACTTGCTGTAGCCGTAGGACAACTTGGAGACGAACAGATAGTCGCCCACCAGCAGGGTGTCCTTCATGGACCCCGACGGTATGTTGAACGGCTGATAGAAAAAGATGCGGACGATCACCGCCAAGACCAGCGCATGAATGACGATCTTGACAGTCTCGCGCCAACCGCTGTCGGCAGCCTTGGCGGCGTCGGACTCCACGCTCATGCTCCTAATCGCACTCCTTGTTGTGCCGCCTCTTGTGCGCGCCGGCCCCTAATGGAGCCCCATATAGCGGCTTGCAGGCGCCCCTGCAATTCATGGCGAGTTGCCGCAGCCACCGGCACTGTCGGCCGCGACACCCGAGATAACCACCACGGCATGCGCCATCGGAAAATCGTCGGTCAATGTGAGATGCACCTGCGGCTCGTAGCCGCTGGGCGTCAGCCCGGCCAGCTGGCGCGCGGCCCCGCCGGTGAGCCGCATGGTCGGCCGGCCCGAATCCAGGTTGACGACGCCCATGTCTCTCCAGTGCACGCCCCGCGCGATGCCCGTGCCCAGCGCCTTCGCACAGGCCTCCTTGGCCGCAAAGCGCTTGGCATAGGACGCAGCGCGGCCGGCCTTTCCGTCTGACCTCGCCCGCTCGACGTCGGTGAAGATGCGGTTGAGGAAGCGCTCGCCGTAGCGCTCGATCGCCTTGTCGATGCGCCGGATGTCGATCACATCGTTGCCGATGCCGATGATCATGGCGGCAGCTTCCCCGTGCGGGCCTGGTCCATCACCGTGCGCATATGAGAGATGGCCGGGCCCAAGCCGGTGAAAATCGCCTCGCCGACCAGGAAATGGCCGATGTTCAGCTCCACCACCTCTGGCAGCCGCGCCACGGCGCCCACCGTAGTGTAGGTGAGCCCGTGCCCGGCGTGCACCTCCAGCCCCGCGGCAGCGGCGGCCCGGGCGGCGGCCGCGATGCGGGCGAGCTCCTGCGCGGTGCCGGCCACGTCGTCGGCCAGAGCCCGCTCGCAGTACGCGCCGGTGTGCAACTCTACAACCTGGGCACCCAGCCGGGCCGAGGCCTCCACAGCCTCCAGCGCCGGCTCGATGAAAAGCGACACGCGGATGCCGGCAGCCTTGAGGACCTCCACGCAGTGGCTGAGCTCGTTCCCGCCCCGCACCACATCGAGGCCGCCCTCGGTGGTCCGCTCCTCGCGCTTCTCCGGCACGAGGCAGCAGGCATGGGGCACGTGGCGCAGAGCGATGGACAGCATCTCCGCGGTGGCTGCCATCTCCAGGTTGAGGGGCCGCGTCAGCTCGGCCTTGAGGCGCGCGATATCGGCATCCGAGATGTGGCGGCGGTCCTCGCGCAGGTGCGCCGTGATGCCGTCGGCCCCCGCAGCCGCCGCCATGTGTGCTGCCCGCACCGGGTCGGGGTGGCGCCCGTCGCGGGCGTTGCGGATGGTGGCCACGTGATCGATGTTGACGCCAAGGCGCAGATGGGGAGGGCGCATCGCTCGGTTCGGGCTGGCTTCGGCTCGCTTCGCGGCTCGCATCCGACCGGCGCCGCCCCGCGGCCGGCCCGGTCAGAAGACCCGCTCCACCTTGCTTACCACAGATCTGGCGCTGAGGCCGCTCACGATCTGGGTCAGATGGTCAAGATCCCACACCTCCACGTCGATGGCCATCTCGGTGAAGTCGCGCTCCCGGCGCAGCATGCGGACGTTGTCGATGTTGCCGTCAGCCTCGCCGATGGTCTGGGCGATCTGGGCGAGCGTGCCCGGCTCGTTGAGCGCCGTAACGCGCAGCTTGGCCGGAAAGCGCTCGGGCGCGTCCTGATCGACGTCCCATGTCACATCGATCCAGCGCTCGTGCTCATACTCCTTCAGCCGCGGCGAGTGGATCTGGAAGATGCGGATGCCCTCGCCGGGCGTCATGACGCCGACGATGCGGTCGCCCGGGACGGCGCCGCCCTCCTCGAAGGTCACCGGCATATCGCTCCGCACCCCGCGGATCGGCAGCACGTGGTGGGGCGCATGCTTCTCCCTGCCGTTGGGGGCGGTGCCGTGGCCGCTCCCCGGCCAGCGGAACTTGACCCCGAGCCCCTTGGTGATCGCGAACCAGCCGTCCTCGCCGTGCCCGCGCTGCGGCGCGCTCTGGCGCCGTGGGGTGGGCCGCTCGATGATCTCCGCCTCGGGCAGGGCGGCCCGCAGGACGTCGGTGGGGGGCAGCTCGCCACGCCCCACGGCCGCGAGCACCTCGTCCAGCGATTTCTGCGTCAGCCGGCGCAGACCCTTGGTGACCTTCTCGTCCGAGTACTCCTGGCCGTTCCTCGCGAATGCCGATTCCAGCAGGCGCCGGCCGAGGCCGGAATACTGTTTCCGCAAGGCGTCGCGGGCTGCGCGGCGGATGGCGGAGCGCGCCTTGCCGGTCACAGCGATGCGCTCCCACGCGGCGGGAGGCGTCTGGCCTTTGGCGGAGAGGATCTCCACCTCGTCGCCGTTCCTGAGCTGCATGGTGAGCGGCATCTGCCGGCCGTTGATCACCGCGCCGACGCAGGAGTTGCCGATGTCCGTATGCACCGCATAGGCGAAGTCGATGGGCGTGGCGCCCCGTGGCATGGCGATCAGCCGCCCCTTGGGGGTGAAGCAGAACACCTGGTCCTGGAACAGCTCCAGCTTGGTGTGCTCCAGGAACTCCTCGGGGTTGTCGCCTTCGAGCAGCGTCTCGACCAGCCGCCGCAGCCAGATGTAGGGGCTCTCCTTGGCCGCGCCGTTGAGCCCCGGAGCAGGCGTCGCGCCGTTGCCCCCCGCGGCCGGGCCGACGTTCGAGTCGTCCTTATAGACCGCGTGCGCCGCCACGCCGAACTCGGCGATGCGGTGCATCTCCTCGGTGCGGATCTGCAATTCCACGCGCTGGTGGCGCGGGCCGACGATGGTAGTGTGGATCGACTGGTAGTTGTTCTGCTTCGGCGTCGAGATGTAGTCCTTGAAGCGCCCAGGCACGGCACGCCAGGAGGCGTGCACCACGCCGAGCGCGCGATAGCAATCGTCCACGCTCCCCACCACGACGCGGAAGCCGTAGATATCGGAAAGCTGCTCCAGCGAGATCTGGCGGTTCTCCATCTTGCGCCAGATCGAGAACGGCTTCTTCTCGCGGCCCCAGACCTGCGCCTCCACCCCGGCCGCGGACAGCCTGGCCTTGAGCTGCGCCACGATGTCCCCGACGATCCCGGCGTTGCGCACGTGGATGTCGTTGAGCTTGTGCACCACCGTGCGATAGGCGTCGGCGTAGCCCCACTTGAAGGCCAGCGCCTCCAGCTCCTAGCGCATCTCGTGCATGCCCATGCGGGCGGCCAGGGGGGCATAGATCTCCAAGGTCTCGTCGGCCGTGCGCCGCCGGCTCTCGGGCTTCTTGTGCTCCAGCGTGCGCATGTTGTGCAGACGGTCCGCGAGCTTGATGAGGAGCACGCGGATGTCGCTGGAGATGGCGATGAGGAGCTTGCGGAAGTTCTCGGCCTGCTCGGCCTTCTTGGTAACGAGGTCGAGCTTCTTGATCTTGGTCAGGCCGTCGACCAGATCGCCGATCTCCTTGCCGAACCGCTCGTCGATCTCGGCGCGCGTGACGTCGGTGTCCTCTATCACGTCGTGCAGAAGCGCCGCCGTGATGGTGGCGTCGTCGAGCTTGAGGTCGGTGAGGATCGCCGCCACCTCGAGCGGATGCGAGAAGTAGGGATCGCCGGAGGCGCGCTTCTGGTTGCCATGCGCCTTCATGGCATAGATATAAGCGCGGTTGAGCAATGCCTCGTTGGCGTTCGGGGCGTACCTCAGAACGCGCTCGACAAGCTCGTACTGACGAATCATGCCACGGCCTCAACGTCCCCGGGGTCAGGCCCTGCG
>JBAPMW010000694.1:0-2651 GCA_049278815.1 Hyphomicrobiaceae bacterium | reverse complement strand
TCCTCGGGTGGGTGTCAGACCCGCCGGGTCTGACACCGTGGCTCCAATACGGGAGGCGGCATGGTGTCAGACCCAGAGGGTCTGACACCTCACGACGCGTCCCTTTGCCACTCGACGCATGGCGGGGTGACCTGCGAGCGCGGCCTCGTGTAGCATGGCGGGGCACACAGACGCCAACGAC
This sequence comes from Hyphomicrobiaceae bacterium, assembly GCA_049278815.1. Classification (GTDB taxonomy): domain Bacteria; phylum Pseudomonadota; class Alphaproteobacteria; order Rhizobiales; family Hyphomicrobiaceae; genus AWTP1-13. The sequence continues at coordinate 2,470 of JBAPMW010000694.1, read as the reverse complement.
CGCCAAAGGTCGCGCCCCGAGGGAGAACTGCGTGGAGTCCAGCCCGCTCAAGGCCGATCCGACCCCGCCGCTCCCTGCGGCGGGGCTGAGCAAGGATGCGCAGGCCCAGATCGAGCACCTCGTCGAGGCGGAGGAAGGCGCGTTCAACCGGCTGGGCGGGGTTATCGGCACCGTCATCGCGGCGTTCGCCATCGGCGTATCGCTGTTCCACCTCTACGCCGCCTACGAGATCGTGCCGGCGCACGTGCTGCGGCCGGCGCATGTCGGCATGGTGCTGGCGCTGTGCTTTCTGATGCTTCCCATGGCCCGGCGGTTCCGCGACCGCATCCGCTGGTGGGACTATCTGCTGGCGGCGGTTGCGGCCTCCACCATGCTCTACGTGCTGTCGCAGGGCCCCGACTTCGGCGACCGCGCCACCATGCCCACCCAGACCGACTGGCTCGTGGGGCTCGTGTTCGTCGTGCTGCTGCTCGAGGGCACCCGCCGCGCCACCGGCTGGATCATGCCGACCGTGGCCATCTGCTTTATCCTCTACGCGATGTTCGGCCATCTCCTGCCGCATCCCTGGACGCACCGCGGCTATGCGCTCGAGGACCTGGTGGCCCACCTATACATGACGCTCGAGGGCATCTTCGGCACCACGGTGGATGTGGCCTCCAGCCTGATCATCCTGTTCACCGTCTTCGGCGCCGTGCTGGCGCAGTCGGGCGCCGGACGGTTCTTCATCGACTTCTCGTTCGCCGCCATGGGTGGACGGCGCAACTCGGCCGGGCGCGCGGTGGTGCTCTCCTCTTTCCTGATGGGCGGCCCGTCGGGCTCGGGCGTCGCCACCACCGTGACGATCGGCACCGTCGCCTACCCGCTGCTGGAGAAAGCCGGCTACGACAAGAACGCCGCGGGCGGCTTGCTGGCAGCCGGCGGCCTCGGCGCCATCATTTCGCCGCCGGTGCTCGGGGCCGCCGCCTTCCTGATCGCCGAGTTCCTCAAGATCTCCTATTTCGACGTGATCGTCATGGCGACGATCCCGACCGTGCTCTACTACTTCTCCATCCTGGTCATGGTGGAGCTGGATGCGCGCAAGAAGGGCGGCTCGGGTGAGCTGCTGGTCGCCAAGGGCGAGCTGTGGCGCCTCACCAGGCGCTATTGGTTCCACTTCGGCTCGCTCGTCTCCATCATCGCCTTCATGCTGCTCGGCTTCTCGCCGGTGCTGGCGGTGTTCTGGGCGACCGTGCTCGCCATCGCCGCCAGCGCGCTCCGGTCCGATACGGCCATCGTGCCGTGGTGGGCGGCCATTCTGCTCGCCGTCGCGCTCGTGCTGGGGACCGCCCATGTTCTGGGCGGCGTGGATTTCGGCCCGCTGTACAACAACTATAACTGGCTGCTGGTGTTCGTGCCCATCGCCGTTGTGGCAGCCATCGGCCTTGTGGCGCCACACCTGGTGCCGGTCTCCGAGCGGATGGCCACAGCCCTGCGGGAGGGCACGACGGGCGTGCTCAACATCGCTGCCACCTGCGCTACCGCCGGCATCATTGTCGGCGTGGTGACGCTGACGGGCCTCGCCCAGCGCTTCGCCGACATCATCATCGGCTACGCCCAGGGCAGCCTGCTGCTCACCGCCATCTTCACGGCCATGATCGTGTGGCTGGTCGGGCTCGCGGTGCCGGTGACGGCCTCCTACATCATGTGCGCCGTCATCGCCGCGCCGGCCATGATCAAGCTCGGCGTGCCGGACTTCGCGGCCCACATGTTCATTTTCTACTACGCGGTGCTGTCCGAGGTGTCGCCGCCCACGGCGCTGTCGCCGTTCGCGGCGGCGGCCATCACCGGCGGCAACCCCTACCTCACGACGCTGCAGTCGTGGAAATACACGATGCCGGCCTTCCTGGTGCCGTTCGTGTTCGTGCTCGACCCGCAGGGTATCGGGCTGCTCCTGAAGCTGCCGAAAGGCGGCGGCTGGCTCGATATCGTGGAGATCTTCCTTGAAACCGCCGCGGGCATCGCCATGCTGGCTTTCGCGGCGCAAGGCTGGTTCATGAAGAAGAGCAACGTGCTGGAGACGGCGCTGCTGGCCCTGGCCGGCCTGTTTCTGGTGTTCCCGACCCTCCTCAGCGCCATCCTGAGACCGCTGCTGGGGCTCGACATCGGCGCCTTCGTGCCGGGCCTCTCCGATCTGGGCCTGCGCGTCGGCTACAACGTGCTCCTCGGCCTCGCAGTGTTTGCGGTGGCCGTCGGACTGCAACGGGCGCGGGCGGCCTGAACGGGCTCCCGTCGTTGGCCCAACGCACGCCTGCCGGTACGTTCAGTCGTGCGCCGGAACCTGACGAACCGGGACCGGAGGAAGTGTACCATTTGCTCCCGGGGCAAGTGCAGCAATTCCCGCGGTGGCCACTCCAACACGTTGGGCGGCGCCGCACCTACATTCCGCCCAGCCTCGCCTTGTCCGTGTGCCGACGTCTGTCTTTCCGGGAAG
>JBAPMW010000693.1:0-2091 GCA_049278815.1 Hyphomicrobiaceae bacterium | reverse complement strand
GGGTCTGACCCCGGTCGCCCTCACTCCCGCCGCAGCTTGTGCCCCATCCGCCCCGCGAGGTCCTGGATGAACTGCCAGGCGACGCGGCCGGAGCGGGAGCCGCGGGTGATGGACCACTCCAGGGCCTCGCGCACCAGCTCAGCCTCGCCCACCTTGAGCTTGTGGTGGGCGGCGTAGCTCCTCACCATCTCCAGGTACTCGTCCTGGGTGGCGTGGTGGAAGCCGAGCCACAGGCCGAAGCGGTCGGACAGCGAGACCTTCTCCTCCACCGCCTCCGACGGGTTGATGGCGGTGGAGCGCTCGTTCTCCATCATGTCGCGCGGCATCAGGTGGCGGCGGTTGGAGGTGGCGTAGAACACCACGTTCTCCGGCCGGCCCTCGATGCCGCCCTCCAGCACCGCCTTGAGCGACATGTAGGACGTGTCGTCGCGGTCGAAGGAGAGGTCGTCGCAGAACACGATGAAGCGCTCGGCGCTGCCGCGCAGGTGCGCCAGGCACAGGGGCAGGGCGTCGATGTCCTCGCGGTGGATCTCGACAAGCTTGAGGTCCGGCAGACTTGGCTGTCCTGGCCCATTCCTGCCCGGCGGGCGGGCGAGCTCGCGGCGCACCTCGGCATGGGCGGCCTTCACGAGCGACGATTTCCCCATGCCGCGGGCGCCCCACAGGAGCGCGTTGTTGGCCGGCAGGCCCCTGGCGAAGCGCCGCGTGTTGTCGAGGAGCTGCCCGCTCGCCCGGTCGATGCCCTTGAGCAGGCCGAGCGGCTGGCGGTTGACCTCCGGCACGGGCAGGAAGGCGCACGGGCTCTGCCAGACGAACGCCTCGGCGATGGAGAAGTCGAAGGCCGGGGCGGGCTCAGGCGCCATGCGCTCCAGCGCCGCGGCGAGGCGCTCAAGGGTGGCCAGGATGGCCTTGTCGTCGGTCATGTGGCAGGCAGCTCCTCGCCGGTAACGGGCGAATGGTGAATGGCGAATGGCCAATGGGCTCTTCACCATTCGCGATTGGCCATTCGCCATTCGCGGTTGGATGGTGCTCTATAGACGAGCCAATCCGGCGCGTCACCGGTGCCGCCGGTTGTGGTTGCAAACGGAGGCTGCGGCACTATAGTCGCGCCCCAAATCGGCCCAGGGACGCTAGCGCCCATTGGGCAGGACACCATCTTCGGCATTTGAGGAAACGATCGCCATGTTCATCTCACCGGCCTACGCGCAGGCCCCAGGCGGCGGCATGGGCGAGATCGTCAACCTGCTCGTGCCGATGCTGATGGTGTTCGTGATCTTCTACTTCTTCATGATCCGCCCGCAGCAGCAGCGCGTGAAGCAGCACCGCGCGGCCGTCGACGCCATGCGCCGCGGCGACACCGTGGTCACCTCCGGCGGCATCGTCGGCAAGGTGACCAAGGTGACCGAGGGCGCCGTCGAGATCGAGGTCGAGATCGCCGACAATACGCGCGTGCGGGTGATCAAGCAGACGGTGGCCGAGGTGCGGACCAAGGGCGAGCCGGTGAAGGAGACGGCGTAAGGCGCGTGGAGGCCGGATGAGCCGGGCGACAGCGCACTATCCGGGCATGGTCCCGATCGACGCCTACGGTAACGGCGGCTTCCGGTTCGCCGGCATGAGCCATCGCGGCTCGATCCTGTGCCTGCCGAGCGGCATCTATGCGTGGGAGCCGGCCGAGCCGCTCGACGTGGAGGCGCTGGCGCCGGCGCTGGCCGAGAGCGGGGCGATGCGGGTGCTGATCCTGGGCACGGGGGTGCGGCAGGTGTTCCAGGCGCCGGCGGTGCGGCGCGCGTGCGTAGAGGCGGGTCTCGCCCTGGAGCCCATGGACACCGGCGCGGCCTGCCGCACCTACAATGTGCTGCTGGCCGAGGGCCGCTCCGTCGGTGCGGCGCTGATGGCCGTGGGGTGAGCGTGGCGGCCGGCCCGGCAGGCGGACAGGTGCCAAGCGCCGGCGCATCGGCCGAGGCTGCCGCCGAGGTCGTGGCCATTGCCCGCGCGGGCGAGACCGACCGCTATCTCGCCGCGCTGCTGGCGCCCGCGCCGGAGCGCTTGGCGCTGCTGGCGCTGGCGGCGTTCGCGGCAGAGCTGGCGCGC
>JBAPMW010000692.1:0-2411 GCA_049278815.1 Hyphomicrobiaceae bacterium | reverse complement strand
CAAGGCGAGCACGTGATGAACGCGCAGGCGATCAAGCCGACGCGGATGCGCTGCTTGGCCGTGGCGACGCTGCATCGCTCGGCGGCCACAGATCCGACGCTGGGCTTCAAGCTCTACGAGGCCCTGGCGCGCGAGCTGGCCGCGACCCGCGACCTCATGCTGACCACGGGACAGCGCAGCGCCACCGAGCGTGTGGCGAGCTTCCTCCTGGCCTTCTCGCGCCGCAGTGAGCGCAACGGACAGGACCCCTGCGACTTCAAGCTGCCCATGACGCGCGCCGACATCGGCGATTTCCTCGGCCTCACCATCGAGACCGTCAGTCGCACCTTCACCAAGCTGAGGACGATGGGCCTTATCGAGCTGCCGCAGAGCAACCGGGTGAAGCTCGTCGATCTCGATCGGCTGGCGAGCCTCGCCGATGGCGAGGACGATCGACGCTGATGGAGGCGGTCATGCGATTTGACAGCCATGGTCCGACGGAGATTTGCGGCACGAGGTCGCTCGCCGGCCCGCGCCGCGATGCCACATGCGTCCAGCACCGTCTGAAGCCGCTCGGTCGCGCATTCGACGCGGAGGACCTCGTCCTCGTGCTGGGGCTGGGCCTCATCTCGTGCTCGGCGGCACTCCTGCTTGTGAACGGCGGTTGGAGCTTCTGACGATGCGAACGAGTGCAATCCGGGCTGGGGATGCGGCGATGGCAGCCTTCCCGGCGACGCGGCCTCGCCCGGAGGCGAGGCGCTATGTTGCCGGTCTCCAAGCCAGGCTATGCATTGGACCAAATCAAATGGACGCATGGTCGGCCGTTGCCGACGCCCTTTCGGCGAACGATCGCAGAATGCGAAGCGACACTGACTCTAGCGACGAGCCGTTCGGGTCCCTTCCCGATCGATTGGCTGCCTTGGAATCCATGAGGCGCGCGGCAGAGCGACTGTTCGGCGTGCTGCACCCCGCCCAGCAGCGCGTGGCCTCCCAGGCGCTGCCACTCTGCTGCCTGCCGCTACGGCTCGAGAACGTAGGTGCCGGGCGCATCGGCGAGCGCAGCGAACCTTGATCCTCCCACGGTCGGAGGGGGCACCAGTCCTCGACGAGGTTCCAGAAGCCGCGCACGAGGTTCTGTCCAGCCTCGGCCTGCGTCCTGAGCAGCACCTCGGGATTGGTCAGCACGAAGTTGGCGGGTGAGAAGATGTCGAGGAGCTGCCGCGTGGCGAAGTCAACCTGGCGCTCATGCTGGGGCGTGACGCCGCGCACCCCGGTCGTGGCGCTGTGCCACCACTGCTGCTGGAGCAGGAAGGCTTGGTGGATGGTGTTAAAAGGCCAAGCGTGCCACGCGTCGGCGCTGAAGCGCTTGTCGTTGGGTAGCGGCTCGATGCAGACCCTGCCGGGTCGCTCCTGCAGCGCGCAGGTCGCCACGTAGTTCCAGAACCGGAGCGTATTGCGGAGCGCCTCTTGGGTGAGCTGGAGCTGCTTGCCCGGCGCCAACGCCAGATGGACCGTCCAGTCGAAGTAGGCCTCCGCGAGCGCAGCAGGCGACAGTCCCAGCGTCACGCGGGATAGAGCGTAGCTGGACGCGTGGTCGAGCGCCTCGGCAAGGCACTGCAAGGGGTCGTCGTCGCGCTCGCGGCGCGCGTCCGGCCAGGGCCAGGCCGCGTCCGCGCCCTGCAAGGCTGGAAGCGCCGTCGACATCTTCGGCGATGGCGCCGATCCGCGCTTCGTCAGCTCCGAAGCTCTACTGCGGCCCTGATCGTTTTCCCTGATCGAAGAAGCTTTCACGCTCGGCCATCTCTCGTCTCGTTCTGGACATCACCGGCAAACCGCAGTCGGGCTTTATTCAACGCACATCGTCCCCGTGCCTTGATCACGGTCAAACGATGGCCGCCCGCCAGCAACGCGGCCATTGCCTATGGGCAATGCCGCGGGTGGGCCATTTCCCCCACTGTTGACGCAAATCCACGACCCTCTGCGAGTATCTGCGGACACAACGAGAGGTGTTACCGGAAAGATTCCCTACTCCGTCGTCTTGCCGTCGAAGTGGGCCTCCTTGGCCTGCGCCTCAGCCTTCGTGGCGCGGACGATGCCGTCACGATGCTCGGGAGGCGCGTAGATCGTGTAGAGCTTGAGCGACTTCTCGCCTGTATTGACGACATTGTGGGTCGCTCCAGCCGGCACGATGAACGCGTCGTCGCTCTTTACACGCGTAGCGACGCCGTCGATCCGGAGCTCGCCCTCCCCTTGCTCCACTCGGAAGAACTGGTCGACGTCCTGGTGTACCTCCTCGCCAATGTCCTCGCCGGGCGCAAGGTCCATCAGAACCAGCTGCATCTTCTTCCCCGTGTAAAGGACACGGCGGAAGTCGGTATTGCCCTCAGTAGCCGCCTCGATATTGGCGATGAATCCTCTCTTCGGTGCGGGAC
>JBAPMW010000691.1:0-2236 GCA_049278815.1 Hyphomicrobiaceae bacterium | reverse complement strand
CCCCCACCCTGTCCCTCCCCCGCAAGGGGGGAGGGGACGCTGTGGCGTCAGCCTCATCTCAACTTCGACGGCGGCAACAGCTTGCAGCTCTAGTTTCGTTTCAGACCCAGAGGATCTGACACCTACTCCCCGCCCCCCACCTGACCCCGGTGGCGCAGGTAATGGTCGGCCAGCACGATGGCGGTCATCGCCTCGCCCACAGGCACGGCGCGGATGCCCACGCAGGGGTCGTGCCGGCCCTTGGTGGCGATCTCGGTCTCGTGGCCGAAGCGGTCGATGGTGCGGCGCGGCGCCAGGATGGACGAGGTCGGCTTCACGGCGAAGCGGGCGACGATGGGCTGGCCCGAGGAGATGCCGCCGAGGACGCCGCCGGCATTGTTGGAGAGGAACACCGGCCGGCCGTCGTTGCCGATGCGGATCTCGTCGGCATTCTCCTCGCCGGTCAGCTCGGCCGCCGCCATGCCGGCGCCGATCTCCACGCCCTTGACGGCGTTGATGCTCATGAGCGCCGAGGCCAGGTCCTGGTCGAGCTTGCCGTAGATCGGTGCGCCCCAGCCGGCCGGCACGCCCTCCGCCACCACCTCGATCACCGCGCCGACGGAGGAGCCCGCCTTGCGCACCTCGTCGAGATAGCCCGACCAAGTCTCGACGATGCCGGGATCGGGCGAGAAGAACGGGTTCCTCTCCACCTCCTCCCACGACCAGCGGCTGCGGTCTATCCTGTGCCGGCCGATCTGCACCAGCGCGCCGCGGATGGTGACCTCAGGGATGACCCGGCGCGCGACGGCGCCGGCGGCCACGCGCATGGCCGTCTCGCGCGCGCTGGCACGACCGCCGCCGCGGTGGTCGCGGATACCGTACTTCTCCCAGTAGGTGAAGTCGGCGTGGCCGGGGCGGAACTTGTCCTTGATGTCCGCGTAGTCGCGCCCGCGCTGGTCGATGTTGTCGATGACGAGGGAGATCGGCGTGCCGGTGGTCACCTGCTGGCCGCCGTCGGCGGCGAGCACGCCGGAGAGGATGCGCACGGCGTCGGGCTCGCGCCGCTGGGTGGTGAAGCGCGACTGGCCGGGACGGCGCCTGTCGAGGCAGCGCTGGATGTCCTCCTCGGTCAGCGAGATGCCGGGTGGGCAGCCGTCCACCACGCAGCCGATGGCGGGGCCGTGGCTCTCGCCCCAGGTTGTGACCCGAAACAGGTGGCCGAAGGTGTTGTGGGACATGGGGCTGCGTCCGTTCTGGCGCGCGAACGGCACTCATAGCCCAGGCCGCCCAGGGCACGCAATGCAAGGACAACGTAGGGTGCAATCGTGTGCATCAGCGCGATTGCACCAAGGCGACCTCTCCATAGTTACCGTGGCTGCGGCAGGCGCGCATCGGTGCAACGCCGCTTCGCCGCATGGCACCCTGCGGCCTAACGGACCAGCCCCCCAAGCCGGTTCACGCCCTCGCTGGCGTCCTCACTGTCGGGATCTACCTCCAGCGCCTTGAGGTAGTCAGCCTTGGCCGCGCGCACATCGCCCAGCTCCTCGTTGGCCGCTCCCCGCGCCACATAGAGATCCGCATCGTCGGGCGCGAGCTTGATGGCCTGGTCGAAGTCGGCGATGGCGCGCCGGTAGTCGCCCTTGTTGGCGTAGGCGAGTCCGCGATTGTAGAGCGGCCGCGCGCTGCCGGCGTCGAGCTTGCTCGCCGCCGTGTAGTCGGCAATCGCCAGGTCGTGCTGGCCCTGGTGATCGTAGGCCTGGCCGCGATTATTGTAATAGTCGGGCTCCTTCGGATCGAGCTTGATGGCTTGGCTGTAGTCGGCGACGGCGAGGTCATGTTTGCCGAGCTGGTCGTAGGCGTTGCCGCGGTTGAAGTAGGCGAGCGCGCTGGTGGGATCGAGCTCGATGGCCTCGGTGTAGTCCGCCACCGCCGTCTCGCTCTCCCCGCCCAGCTCGCGCAGAACGCCCCGCTGCAGCAACGCCTCGGCGCGCACGGCTGAGTCCTGCGTCGCCTCGATGAGGCCGGTGCAGGCGCCGATCCGGTGCGCGGCGGACTGGGCCTCGTCGCGGCAGGTATCCAGCAGCTCCGCTGCCGTCTGCGTCTGCGCCAAGGCCGCACCGGCCGTGGCGAGGCAGGCTGCCATTGCCCAATGGAGAAGCCGCCACCTCGGGCGGCGCTCAACCCGCATCGCAGGCCGCATCGCAGGTACCTTTCCCGTTGACAGACAGACCCGGGTCAGACCCCTGCGGGTCTGACC
>JBAPMW010000690.1:0-3361 GCA_049278815.1 Hyphomicrobiaceae bacterium | reverse complement strand
GCCCTGCGCAAGGGCCGCCATGCGCTCCAGCCCGCGCGCAACGAACGCACCGAGCCGCAGCTCCTTCTCCCCGCGCCGGGTGACACTCATGCGGGCATGATGCGGAAATCGCACGGGGTGACATCCTTGCAGGTGGAAATGACCGTGGCGCGGCGGGAAGGCCGAGCGCTGCCGGCCGAGACCAATCTGGAGGCGTTGGGGTTAAATATTGGTTTGTGGCGGGAATCAAACTCCCGAAAGAGTGACGTCATCGCAGTGCTGGCGCAGCATTGATCCTCCGCCCTGTCGTATGCGCTTCACAAAACCCGAGCGCCATGATGTGCGCGCCGCGATCGCCGAGGCAGCCGCAGCAACGGCATCGGCAGTGGGTCCAGTGGCTCGCCCCGCGCGCTCATCGGCTCGCAGGGCGCCTTTTGGCGCGGGGGGCTCCCATCGAATTGGAGGGCACGAGTCTTGGCCGCAGCGGGCGGATCGGGCACCTATGGCGCCAGGAAGCCGCTGACTTTCATGATCCAGATTGGAGTGTCCACCATGAGGACAAGGACGGATGTTTCCCCGGTTGGCGCCGTAGCCAGCCTTGACGGGGTGAAGGTGCGCATCGCCCGCACCGTCAGGTCGATAGCCGCCGGGGCGTCGGCGTGGATCGAGACCTGCGCCGACTATTACGCTGCATCGATTATCTATGAGCGGATGGCGAAGCTCTCCGACGCGGAGCTTAGCCGGCGCGGACTGTCGCGTGCCACCCTCGCGTCTGACATCGCCCGAGCCTGCGATCGCACCACCGCCTGAGCCGAAACGCAAAGCCGCAGCGCCGCCCGGATTCGGGTTCCCCTCCCCTTCGCCCTCCCGATCCTTCGCGGCGAGCGCACCCTTGGTTGGCCCGAGGGCGGCTGGGAGAGGGCGCCGCGCGCATTCCCGCTCACCCCGCCCTGGCAAGCTCAACCCAACTCCGCCGCGCACGCCACCGCCTCGGGATACCCCGCATCGGCGTGCCGCATCACCAAAAGGAGCGCGCTGTAGCGCAGACCGGGAAAGTCTCCGTATGATCAAGGCGATGGAACGTGATGGACCCCTTGCCACTGCGACCGATATGAATCGTGAATGCCAACGCAAGGGGCCCGCCCCGATACCGCTGCAGGAGACCAGCAAGATGAGCGGCATTCAGTTCGTTGCGCCGTCAGGAGAGGCCAGCTCGAGCGAGCGGCTGCATCACATCGCCATCCAGGCGACCGCCGTGATGCTGCAGTCGTGGTTCGAGGACGAGGAGCCGACGCCCGAGAAGGCCAAGCAGATGGTGAGCGCCGTCATGGAGGCGCTGTTGCGCGTGCGTCCCGAGGCACCCACGGCCTCCTGAAAGGGCGCCGGCCAGCCTCGAGGAACAGGATCAGCCCCCGCAGCAGCTGCATTGCAGTCCCGCAGAAGCGATTGGCAGCCGCAATCGCAGGCCCGCTTATAAGCTTGCTTATAATAAGCAGGCAACAAGGCCATACGCGTGTCCCCCATCCCCACCGAGCGCGAGGTGCTGTTCCAGCTCGTCGATACGGCGCGCGCCACGCGCACCTCCATGGACCAGTGTGCGCGCCGTCACGGCATGACGCGGGCGCAATGGGGCGTGCTGCTCCGGCTGGAGCGGCGCGAGGGCATGACCCAGGCGGAGCTGGCCGACGCCCTGGAGATTCAGCCCATCTCGCTCATGCGCCTCATCGACCGGCTGTGCGAGCAGGCCCTGGTGGAGCGGCGGCCGCATGAGAGCGACCGGCGCGCCAACCGCCTCTATCTGACGCCCAAGGGCCGGACGACGCTGGAGCTGCTGGCCCCGCTCGGGCGCGAGATTACCGGCCAGCTGCTCGCGGGCTTCGGCGGGCACGACCTCAGACAGCTGCTGGCGCTGCTCCTGCGCATCAAGGACAACATCCGTTCGGCTGCCGAGCCCGAGGGGGGACGCAGAGTGGCCGACGGGGGAGGAGAACGCCATGCTGGCTAGGCTGTCGTGGCTGGAGCGCGCTCGCGCGCGCGTGCCTGTCGCAAGGCTGCCGTCGTTGCGGCTCACGCTGCTGGTGCTGGTGCCGGCGGCGGTCGCGCTCGTCGCGCTCGTCATCTACCTGCTCGGCGGACGCTACGTGTCGACCGACAATGCCTACGTCGGCGCCCAGAAGGTTCTCATCACGCCCGAGGTCTCCGGCAGGGTCGTCCGCATCGCCGTCACGGAGGGCCAGCTTCTCAAGCCCGGCGACGAGCTGCTCGCCATCGATCCCGAGCCCTATCGCTTCACCGCCCAGGAGGCGGAGGCGCGTCTCATGCGCGTGCGCAACGATCTCGCCACCCTGAAGGCCAATGTGGCGAGCCTGGCGCGGCAGATCGAGCTTGCCCGCCAGTCGCTGGCCGCCGCACGCGCCGATTTCGACCGCAAGACCAAGCTGATGAGGGACCGCATCAGCTCCCAATCGGAGCTCGACAAGGCCCGGGTGGCGCTGACCGCGGCGCAGACGCAGCTGGAGCTGCTGGAGCAGCAGGCGCGGGCCGCCCGCATCCAGCTTCTGGGCGATCCCGACCTTCCCGTCGAGCGGTACCCGCAGTTCATCGAGGCCAGTGTGGCGCTGGATCGCGCCAAGCGCGATCTCGCCAACACCGTGCTGCGCGCGCCCATCGCCGGCGTGGCCACGCAGGTCTCGAGCATCCAGATGGGGCGCTACCTCACCGCCGGCATGGCCGTGTTCAGCGTTGTCAGCGGCGACGTGCTGTGGATCGACGCCAACCCCAAGGAGACGGACCTGACCTACGTGCGCCCCGGTCAGCCGGTCGCCATCGCCGTCGATGCCTTCCCGGACCGGCGCCTGGAGGGCACGGTCATGGCGATCAGCCCCGGCACCGGGGCACAGTTCGCGATCCTTCCCCCCCAGAACGCCGCCGGCAACTGGATCAAGGTCGTGCAGCGCGTGCCGATCCGCGTCAAGTTCGCTCCGGGGCAGGACCTGCGCCGCCTGCGCGCCGGCATGAGCGCAACGGTGGAGATCGACACCGGCCGGCGCGGCAGGCTGGCCCGCTTCCTCAACGGGAGCGCGGCGGCGGAGCAGGACCGCGAGCCATGAGCCCCGGGACGGGCGTCGGACCATGACCGCGGCGCGCGCAGCGCCCGGCGACCTCGCGCCGGGCCGGAGGCTCCTGATTACCGTCTCAGTGATGACGGCCACCATCATGCAGGTGCTGGACATCACCATCGCCAACGTCTCGCTGCCCTACATGCAGGGCAGCCTCTCCGCCACCCTCGATCAGGTCAGCTGGGTGCTGACCTCCTACGTGGTGGCGGCGGCGGTGATGACAGCGCCGGTGGGCTGGCTGGCGGCGCGGTTCGGGATCAAGA
>JBAPMW010000689.1:0-2818 GCA_049278815.1 Hyphomicrobiaceae bacterium | reverse complement strand
GGTCAGACCCGCAGGGTCTGACCCCCTCATAGGGGGAGCCTCGACCATGGCCAAGGTCGCGCGCGCCGGCTACGTGTGCCAGAGCTGTGGCGCGGTGTCGGCGCGCTGGGTGGGCAAATGCCCCGGGTGCGGGGAATGGAACACGCTCGCCGAGGAGGCGCCCGCCGTTCCTCAGGGCGGCCTGGGCAACGCCCGCACGTCGAAGGGGCGGGCGGTGGCGCTGCAGAGCCTGGCCGAGACCCCCACCGAGAGCTTCGAGCGCATGCCCACCGGCCTGGTCGAGCTCGACCGCGTCACCGGCGGCGGCATCGTTCCGGGCTCGGCTCTTCTGATCGGCGGCGAGCCGGGCATCGGCAAGTCCACTCTGCTGCTGCAGGTGGCGGCGGCCTTTGCGCAGGCGGGGCGGCGGGCCGTCTACTTCACGGGCGAGGAGGCCATCGCCCAGGTGCGTCTGCGCTCGGAGCGGCTTGGCCTCGGACAAGCGCCTGTGGCGCTCGCGTCGGAGACCAGCCTCTCCAACATCCTGGCCACGCTCAGCGAGGGCAGCCCGCCGCATCTGGTCGTGATCGATTCGATCCAGACGCTGTGGGCCGACGGCATCGACGCCGCCGCCGGCATGGTGAGCCAGGTGCGCGCTGCCACCCAGGCCCTGGTGCACTTCGCCAAGGCGCGCGGGGTCGCGCTGCTGCTGGTCGGCCACGTCACCAAGGACGGCCAGATCGCCGGCCCCAAGGTGGTGGAGCACATCGTCGACACCGTGCTCTACTTCGAGGGCGACCGCGGCCATGCCTTCCGCATCCTGCGCGCCACCAAGAACCGGTTCGGCGCCACCGACGAGATCGGCGTGTTCGAGATGGCGGCGACGGGCCTGCGCGAGGTCGCCAATCCGTCGGAATTGTTCCTGGGCGAGCGGCAAGGGTCCGACATGGCCTCCAGCCCCGGCTCGGCCGTGTTCGCCGGCATGGAAGGGACGCGCCCGATCCTGGTGGAGCTGCAAGCTCTGGTGGTGCCCTCGGGCCTCGGCACGCCGCGGCGCGCCGTGGTGGGATGGGATGCCAGCCGGCTCGCCATGCTGCTCGCCGTGCTCGATGCGCGCTGCGGCATCAGCTTCGCCCAGCACGACGTCTATCTCAACGTGGCCGGGGGCTTGCGCATCGCCGAGCCGGCGGCCGATCTCGCAGCTGCGGCAGCGCTCCTGTCGTCCATTTCCAATCTTGCGCTCGGCTCCCATGACGTCTACTTCGGGGAGATCAGCCTCTCGGGGGCCGTCCGGCCTGCCGGCCATATGATGTCGCGCCTCAAGGAGGCCCAGAAGCTGGGCTTCAAGCGCGCCGTCATCCCGGCAGCAGGCGATGTCGATGAGAGCGCGGCAAAGCTGGAGCTTCAGCGCATGGGGCATGTCACGGGGCTGACCGACGCGTACGGACCATTGCCGCGCACGTCTCAAGATTGACTCGAAGAGGATCGCATTTGTCCGCCTGGTACTGCTCGCCATGGCCATGAGCGCCAGCAAAGATGCCCCCAGGCAGGCGTTCGCCAAAAGCCAATGACCAATCCCGTCAGCAGCCCGAGAACATCAACCGGCATGACGCCTGGAAACAGCACCTGCACCCGCCTTGCATTCATGGCCAATGTCGGATGCTTGCGCCTCGTTTATCTCCGGCATCCAAGCTCAGTCTAGGGCGATGCGGAACAGCGCCATGGGAGTAGCATCATGAGTGGCATCGGGCCTTTTAAGCTTCTTGATCTCCTGCTGATCCTGGTGGTCGCCATCTCGGGGCTGGTGGCCATGTACCGGGGCTTCGTGCGCGAGGTGCTCTCGATCCTCTCCTGGGCCGCAGCGGCCGTCGCCGCCGTCTATGTCGTCTTCTATCAGAGCGGCTGGTCGGATGCCCTTGCAGCGGCGATCCAGAGCCAGCCGACCGAGATCCACAGGACCGTCGCCAAGTTCGCCATCGGCGCCGCGGTCTTCCTGGTGGTCCTGATCATCGTTCACCTCATTACGTCGCACATCTCCGAGATGGTGCTCGACAGCCGCGTCGGCGCCATCGACCGCCTCCTCGGTTTGGGCTTCGGCATGGTCAGAGGGTTCATACTGGTCGTCATCCCGTACATGTTCGCCGCCTCCTTCGTTTGCCCGCGGCAGGAGCAGGGAAACGACGTATCGGCAGCGATCAAGCAGGGATGCGGCAGCCTGACCTGGGTCGAGAACGCGGCCTCGAAGAACCTGATCATGGGCACAGGTGACGCCCTGTTCAGGGTCTTCCAGAACGTCGTACCCAGCACCGGCAAGATCACATCGGGCTAGCCCAACTTAGCCAGCGACGGCCGGCGCGGCGGGGGTGAGGCCGGACTGCCCTGGCTCCTCGCAGCAGCCGGGCAGCTTGCCTTCCAACGCGGCACGAACTGGTGTATTGGGACGCCGCCTGCCGGAACGGGGGCCCGTAGCTCAATGGTTAGAGCCGGCGGCTCATAACCGTCTGGTTGCAGGTTCGAGTCCTGCCGGGCCCACCAATGAAGCCAAGCACTCAGGCTGCCCGCAAGCATAAGTGCACCGTGGTCTCTGCTCGTGCGGGAATCCTACTCGCCAAGCCGCGTGCGGGGATAGGAGCACATTGCGGGTGCGGTGCAACAGGTGTCAGCCGGGCGTATATACACCGCCAGATCCACTATTCGCTACTCACTATTCCCTCTCGCAAAGGAGGAGCAGGGCGTCCAGGCTTGCGCCCGGTGGCCTCTGACCTTGATCGCGTGGGGCGCAAAGAACGCCCTGCTCTGTCGTCTCCGACGGCTGCCTCGCGCTTGGATAGGCCTATCC
>JBAPMW010000688.1:0-14501 GCA_049278815.1 Hyphomicrobiaceae bacterium | reverse complement strand
CTGCGGGTCTGACCCCATGCTCCGACGTTGGCGCGTTTTCTCTCGCCTCTAAGCTGGATGCGGCGGCGTGGAAATTTAGACTTAGGTTGGTGCCATGGGGCCAGACCGCAGGCTCTGACCCCGTCCGACACCCGGTGACTCTTCCGCCGACAACCGAAACGACGTGATACCTATGCCCGGCGACTTCCTGCGACGCAGACCGCAGATCACGATGGAGCAATTCCACGCCTTCCGGGATGACCGTCCCAAGGAGGAGAAGTGGGAGCTGATCGATGGTGTACCGATGATGATGCCTCCGCCGACGCTGGTGCACCAGCGCATTGCCGCAAATCTCGATCGTCTCCTGAATTCCCACCTGGAAAAGAACAAGCCCGAGTGGCGGTCGGACCGTGAGGTGGGCGTCCTGCTGGAAGGCGATGAGAAGTACAATCCCGAGCCCGACCCAGGCTTCCTTCGCGAGGTCTATCACCATGATCTTGATAGGCTTGTCGGTGTAGCTAAACTACGGGTCGAATTGGATGCTAACCGACGAGCCAACGTCAGGTTTGACAGAAGTTGGGCCGTCGTGAGCGACTGGCGGGTTGAAAGCCGCTATGAGTTGATCGATCGGCAGCGTAGTTTGCTTATGATTAGGGCAGTCGGCGAGACGTCAGCAGGAATTCTCCCATGGTTGCAGAAGTACTGGCAAGCGATGACATCGCCGCAGGTCGCAACGTCGTTGAGGCGCTGGACAAGGCCAAGTTCCCGGTCGAGGCGGCTTTCTGGCTATACGAGAGCAACCTGGAGAGATGGACGCTCTGGATCGCGACACTTCGCGCGGCCGAAGACCTCGGAAGGGCTTATCTCAGGGTCCGCCAGATACTCGATACCGTGACGGACCGAGCGGTTCTTGACCTGCCCCGGATCAGGCTCGCATCGCCGAACGAGCGAACCGTTCTGGCCGTAAAGTCCTTGATCGACGTGAAGGGCGTCTCGGACGTGCGCATGAGGCACAACCTGGGCGACCACGGCGTCTACATCGAGGATACCCTGATCTACCGGACGGCCGCGTAGCCGTTCAATTGCGAACGGCGGGCACTCATGACGCGCATTCTGAAATGGCTTGGCATCGGCTTGGCGGGGCTGATAGCGGTGGCGGGCGTCGGCGCGGGCCTCGGGTACGTGCTCCTGCGCAACACCGTGGCCCCGGCCTCCGGCAAGCTCGCCATCGCCGGCCTCTCGGCGCCGGTGGAGGTGGTGCGCGACCGGGAGGGCGTGCCGCACATCTTCGCCAAGACCGTCGACGATCTCTACACGGCACTGGGCTTCGTGCATGCCCAGGACCGCCTGTGGCAGATGGAGCTGCACCGCCGTACCGGCCAGGGCCGCCTGTCGGAGATCTTCGGCGAGCGCACCTTCACCACCGACGTCTTCCTGCGGACGCTCGATCTCTACGGCCACGCCGAGCGCTCGCTCGCCGGGCTGCCGGCGGAGACGCGCAAGGCGCTTGAGGCCTACACGCGCGGCGTCAACGCCTTCCTCGAGCGGCCGGCGGGCGGGCTGACCCCGCGGCTGCCGCCCGAGTTCCTGCTGCTGCGACACGAGCCCGAGCCCTGGCGTCCGGCCGACAGCGCCGTGATCGCCAAGCTGATGGCGCTGCAGCTCTCCATGAACCTCAGGCACGAGCTCATGCGCCTGACGCTCGCCGGGCAGGGCCTCTCCGCGGCCGAGATCGCGGACCTGCTGCCGTCCGATGCCGGCGACGCGCCGCCGCCGCTCCCCGAGATCGCCGAGCTCTACCCGCTGAAGCGCCCCGTCGCGCCGGTGCGCAAGGCCGATGCCGCCGGTGGCCCCTTCGACGAGCTCATCGGCCAGCTCGTTGGAACGGGTGCCTCGAACAATTGGGTGGTCTCGGGCGCGCGCACGAAATCAGGCAAGCCGCTGCTCGCCAACGACCCGCACCTGCGGCTGGAGGCGCCGGCGGTGTGGTACCTGGTCCACCTGGCGCTGGAGGCGTCGGACGCCGAGTCGACCAACGTCGTCGGCGCCAGCATTCCCGGCATGCCCCGCGTCGTGCTCGGCCGCAGCGATCGCGTCGCCTGGGGCTTCACCAACACCGGCCCCGACGTGCAGGACGTCTTCATCGAGAAGGTGAACCCGGACAACCCGAAGGAATATCTGACCCCTGACGGCTGGCGGCCCTTCGCGGTCGAGGACATGGCCATCGCCGTCAAGGGCGCGGGCACGCGCACGGTGCCGCGCCGGCGCACGCGGCACGGACCTGTCCTGCCGGAGCTCTACTACAACCTGCAAGGTGTGCTCGGCGCCGACCATGTGGCCGCGCTCAAGTGGACCGCGCTGAGCGACGATGACACCACCCTCGCAGCGGGCATGCTCGATCCGAAGATGCGCACGGTTGCCGACTACATGGAGAGCATGCACCTGTTCGTGGCCCCGATGCAGAGCATGGTGGTAGCCGACACGGACGGCGCCATCGGCCTGATCGCGCCCGGCCGCGTGCCGGTGCGCGACCCCAAGAACACGGTGGCCGGTCGGGCGCCCGTGCCGGGCTGGGATGCGACCTACGACTGGAAGGGCTACCTCAAATTCGATGAGCTGCCGCGGGTGCTGGATGCCGGCATCGACGCCATCGGCACCGCCAATGCCCGCATGGTCGATCCCGACTATCCGCACCACCTGACGTACGACTGGGACCCGTCGTTCCGACAGCAGCGCATCAAGGAGCTGATCTTCGACAAGGGCCAGCACGACATGGACAGCATGCTGGCCGCCCAGACCGACGTGACCTCGCTGGCGATCACCAGGCTGCAGCCGCTGATGATCTCCGCGGCGCAGGGGAGCGGCTCGGCCGACCAGGCCGTGCTCGACCGGCTCACCACCTGGGACGCCCGCATGCGAGCCGACCGGGCCGAGCCGTTGATCTTCACCGCCTGGATGCGCGAGGCGGTGACGGTCGTCTATCGCGACGACCTCGGCCCCGCGTTCGGCCGCTATCTCGACTACCGCGCCCTGGCGCTGATCCGGCTTCTCGAAGGCCGCGCCACATCGCGCGACTGGTGCGACGACCGCACCACGCCCGAGCGCGAGACCTGCGCCACGGCGATGGCGACGGCCCTCAACCGGGCGCTGCGCGACCTGGAGGCCCGCTACGGCAAGGACCGGTCGAAGTGGCACTGGGGCGCGGCACACCGCGCGTTGAGCGAGCATCGCCCGTTCGGCAGCGTGGACTGGCTGGCGCGTTTCTTCAACGTCGAGGTCCGCTCCCCCGGCGGCAACTACACGCTCAACCGGGGCAAGGCCGATCTCGACGGCGAGCGGCCGTTCGCCAACCGGCACGCGGCCGGGTTCCGCGCCATCTACGATCTGGCCGACCTTGAGCGCTCGCTCTACATCCAGAGCACGGGCCAGTCCGGCAATCCGTTCTCGGGGTTCTACCGCTCGTTCGCCCGCCGCTGGGCCGAGGGCAAGTACATCGAGATCCCCACCAAGCACGAGGCCATCGCCAAGATGGTGCTGGGTACCTGGATGCTGACGCCGGAGTAAAAGAAGCGAATTGCGAATAGCGAATTGCGAATAGGGACAAGCGTATCGTTGAGCGTGCTCCCCAATTCGCTATTCGCAATTCGCTCCTACAGCCTGCTACCTGAACGGGAGAACGCAACGATGCGGATGCTTCCCGCGCTGGCTGCCGCCGCACTTGCGGCGTCGCTTGCAACGGCGCCCTCCACGCCGGCCAACGCCAAGACCTGCAAGGACGCCGTCTCCGCCAAGGCGCGCTCCGCCGCCAAATTGAGCGCCGCCTCGCGCGAGCGGCGCGCCCGCGACAACGCCATCGGCAACTGGAAGCGCCGGGTGCGCGACACCTACGGCTGGTCGTACAGCTTCTGGTCCAAGGCCGACGCGCGCGACATAAAGTGCGGCGGCGGCGCCAGTGCCAAGCACTGCACCGCGAGCGCCCAGCCCTGCCGATTGTGGTAGGGGCGAGGATCTTCTTGGCGAGGATACCGACGCTCCGAGAGGGGTCGGACCCTGCGGGTCCGACCCCAGGGCAGACCCTCGCCAAAGGCATCTTCCGCATGTACCCGGCGACGCAAGTCGCAGGCGTGGCGGCGGTCCATAGAGAGGCCGGTAGGTTATGCCATGGGGTCAGACCCGCAGGGTCTGACCCCGACGCCCTCCTCGGCAGCGCCCGCACCGCCAAGCACGACCGATGGCCGCACCATCGGCGAGCCGCGCGCGGCCAGCAAGGCCGTGGCCTCCAAACCGTTTGCACCCCGCTGTGGACGGCCGGCGCAGAGCAGGTCTGCCGGGGCGACGCGCCCTGACGGCCAAGTCGGCCGTTGCCGCGCCTGGGCAAACCTGCGCACCATGCGCCCATGCAGACGACCGCGGGACGTGCCGGGGCGCCGCTCAGGATGGGCGCCGTCGAATGGGGGCTGGTTGCGGTCCAGTCGATGCTGTGGGGCAGCTCCTACTTCTTCATTGCGGCGGTGGGCCCGCAGGTGCCGGCGCTCAGCATCGCCGCGTTCCGCACGTTGCCGGCGGCGGCGGTCCTGCTGGCGATCGTGCTCTCGCTCGGCTATCGCCTGCCGGCGACGCTGGCGGAGTGGCGGCTGTTCATCGGCTTCTCCGTGTTCAATACGGTCCTGCCGTTCCTGCTGATCGTGTGGGGGCAGTCGCGCGCCACCGGTGGCATGGCGGCGATCCTCAACGCCACCGCCCCGCTGTTCGGCATCTTCCTCGCCCACCTTCTCACGCACGACGAGCGGCTGTCCTGGCGCAAGGCGGCCGGCATCGTGGTGGGGATCGCGGGCGTGGGCATCCTGATGGGCCGCGATCTGCTGGCCGGGGCCTCGGCCGACCTGATGGCGCGTCTTGCGCTCATCGCCGCGCCGCTCTGCTACGTCTGCGCCAACATCTTCGTGCGCCGCCGGCTCGGCGCCTATCCGCCGTTCACGATCGCGGTGATGCAGATGCTGGGCGCGGTGCTCGTGGCCATGCCGCTGGCGCTCGCCATCGACCGGCCGTGGGAGAGCCCGATGCCCTCGGTCGCGGTGCTCGCGGCCATCGTGGGCATGGGCGTGCTCGGCTCGGCGCTGCCGTCGCTGTGCCACTTCACGGTGCTGCAGCGGGCCGGCGCCACCAATGCCTCCCTGGTGACGCTCATCATGCCGCTCACCCCCATCGGGCTCGGGTGGGTATTCCTTGGCGAGCGGCTGAGCGCAACCGACATCGCCGGCGCCCTGACGATCGCCGTAGCCCTCATCATCATCGACGGGCGGGTCTTGGGCGCGCTGCATCGTAGTAGTAGGGCAATAGGGCAATAGGGCAGTAGGGCAGTAGGGCAATAAGGCAGTAAGGTGGGTATGCCTACTGCCCTACTGCCTTACTGCCCTATTGCCATGCTGCATCGGCAGAAACAACAGGAGCACAGGATGGCTCAGAAGCTTGACGACGCGGCACGCAGGGAGATCCCGGCGCGCCTGCCAGGATGGCGCCTGGTCGAAGGGCGCGATGCCATAGCCAGGATCTTCACCTTCAAGGACTTCAACGCCGCCTTCGGATTCATGACGCGGGCGGCGCTGGTGGCCGAGCGCCTGAACCACCATCCGGAGTGGCTCAACGTCTGGAACCGGGTGGAGGTGACGCTCTCGACCCACGATGCCGGCGGGCTCACGGAGCGCGACCTGAAGCTCGCGGAGGCCATGGACCGCATCGCCGCGTAGGCATCCGGCGGATGCAGCGCCCATCGCCCTATGTCGCTGTCCTGGGGTCAGACCCGCAGGGTCTGACCCCGTGCAGTCTCAGAAGCAGCGCTGGGAGGCGGGGAGGCAGTGGCCCCTGCGCAGCACCCGGTCGTAGCAGCACTTCTCGGCGGCGGCGCACACCCAGGTGATCGGAGTCCGGCTCCGATCCAACCAGCCGGCGGGGGCGATGCACCTCTTCTTCGTGGGGGCAGAGTAAACCGGGGCCTTCATGCCGTCGGCCGCGGCTTCGTTGCCGAGCGGCAGGGCAATTCCGAGGGCAAGCGCAACAGCGAGCGCGCCGGCCGAGGCCGCAATCCAGCGGGTCATTCGTATCTCTCCTTCGTGGGACAAAATCCGCAAAGCGGGCACCCGCCGGCAGGCCGCTCGAGCCCCCCTCTGCAGACCTCATGGCAGCAGATCCGCGCGCAACGCCTATACTGATTCGCCCGCGTTGCGTGTGGTTTTAACAGCGCACAACTTAATGGGATGTAACCGGACGGCCCGACTACGACCTGACTCACGCATTACGCGGCGCGTGGACCGTCACGTTCAGGTCCGTGACCAGCCCATCGGCGAGGGAGTAGATCCATCCGTGCACATGAAGGCACTGGCCGCGCGCCCATGCCTCCTGCACGAACACGTCGGAGGCGACGTTGCGCACCTGGCGGATCACGTTGAGCTCGCACAGGCGGTCGAGGCGGGCGCGGTCATCGGCGATGGCCTCGAGCTCGGCGCGGTGCGCCTCATTGACCTCGCGGATCGGGTGGAGCCAGTGATCCACCAGGCCGCGCCGCCGCCCGTCCACGGCCGCCGCCACGCCGCCGCAGCCGTAGTGGCCGACCACGATGATGTGCTTCACCTTGATAACATCCACCGCGAATTGCAGCACCGAGAGGTAGTTGGCGTCCTGCGGCGGGGCCAGGTTGGCCACGTTGCGGTGCACGAACAGCTCGCCGGGCTCCAACCCCACGATCTCGTTGGCGGGCACGCGGCTGTCGGAGCACCCGATCCAGAGGTACTCCGGGGCTTGCTGACTCTCGAGCCGCTTGAAGAAGCCGGGATCGGCAGAGAGCTTGCCCTCCGACCAAGCGCGATTGTTGGCCTTGAGGCGATTGAGGAGGTGGTCAGGCATGGCGCTCAATAGCGCCATGCGCGGCCGCCCACAACCCGCGCCGGCGTCAACGCCGCCAGGCTTTGGCGGCCCGCAATCGAGAAACCACGGGCGTTGGCGCCAAAGGCTATTCTGGCGCGAGCGCGCGATCGCCGCCGCGTGTCATCAACAGGGGTTGCGACACCGCCTCCGTGACGGCCTCGCTGTCGCTGCAATTGCCCATGACGATCTCGACAGGATTGTTGATAGCTCCCGTCCGGATGATTGACAGCGCTTGGCTGGGAGCGTCCATGGATCAAGCTTGGAGGGCCTCGCGTTCTTGAGGCCCGGTGCGGTTGTAGCTGTTGGTGCTGGTGATTTGTCATGCATGGGCTCGTGGCGGATGCGGGAACGCTGGAGCGAAACGGGGATCTGCCGGAAGCGGAGGCAGCCCATGTCGCCGTGGTTGCAAAACAGGCGCGCGACAAGGCGCGAAGCTGGGGCAGCTCGGACGATCCCTACCACATCCTGGGCGTGAGACGCGGCGCATCGGCGCGCGAGATCCGGGCCGCCTACCTGTGCCTCGTCAAGGAGCTGCACCCGGACGGCCGCACCCCGGACCCGGACGACCCCGATCACGACGCCAACGAGCGGCTCAAGGCCATCAACGCGGCCTACCGGAAGCTCAAGGCGGCCGGCGGCGCCGGGCGCCGCGGCTGGGCGCGGGGCGCCCTGTTTGCGGTCGGCGTGCTCACGTCGGCCTTGCCCCTGTTCGCGGTCATGGGAGCCTACTACGCCGGCTGGCTCGGAGTGCGCGCGCCGGTGCCGGGCATCGTCGCCGCGCCGCAGAGCCAGGGCACCGCCAGCGTAACGTCCGTCGAAAAGGACAGCGCAGTCGGACGTCGGATGGCGTTTGTCGACGCCAGGACGCAGGCGACCAAGGCGGCCTGGGTGAAGTTCATCGCCGACTATCCCGGCGGCGAGCCCGAAGCCTTGGCCCGGCAGGCCATCGCCGCCATCGAGGGGGCCGAGGCCGCGGAGGCGCGCAAGAGGCAGGAGCACCTGGCGTGGCTCGCCGCCGAGAAAGGCACGAAGACGGACCTCCAGCAGTTCCTCGCCAGGCACGCCGATGGCGAGCATGCGGGCAAGGCCAGGCTGGCGCTGGCCGCCATCGCCAGCGCAGAGGCGAAGGCCAGGGCGGAGCGGACCGCCTGGGCCGTGACCGAGGGCGCCGGCACCAAGGAGGCCTTACAGCGCTTCCTGGACAAGCACCGCGATGCCCCACAGGCGCCCCAGGCCAGCAAGGCGCTGGCCGCCATCGCCAGCGCTGAGACAAAGGCCAGGGCGGAGCAGGAGACCTGGATCAAGGCCAAGGAGGACGCCGGCAAGGCGGCACTGCACACGTATTTGTCCGAGCATCCTTCGGGACGGCATGCCGCCGAGGCGAAGGCGCGCGTGGCCCGGCTGGAGGCCGACGAGAAGGACGACGAGGCTTGGCGTCTCGCGCTGCGCCGCAACAGCAAGGCGGCCTACGCCGGCTACGTGAGCGCCCACCCCAAGGGCCGCCGGGTTGCGGAGGCTCGCGTGCGTATCGCCGGGCTGGGGCGTGCCGGGGCGCCTGCGAAGGCGGCCGTGAGGGAGGCACGGGTGGAGCCCGTCAAGACGCCATCGGTTCGACCGCCGCGGCCACCGACGGCCGCCGTGCTGGAGCCGTTCGTCGGGGCCGACGGGCGCATCCGACGCTAGATTACGGCCGCGCCGGCGATCCGAAGGCATGCCGTAACAATACGGTGGTATTCTCTCAATATCTTCAATGTCATGAAGGGTACTCTCTACGTGGTTTGCAACAGCGGCGCCCTGGGTGCCATGCGCCACTTGTCACACCGCCACCGCATGCTTACCTTCTGCGGGTATCCGAGCGAACCTGGCTTGCATAGGGCCGGGCGGTTGCCATAAGTGTGGAGCGGAGCAAGCGCTTCGTCGCGAGCTGAAGCCTGAAGGGAAGGAATCAATGGCCGAGATCGACAAAAGGCATGCGCATGCCGGGACGTCTGTGCGCACCGACGTCGCAGTCGACGAGGGGCTGCGCGCATACATGCTGCGCGTGTACAACTACATGGCGCTCGGAGTGGCGGGCACCGCCGTCGTGACCCTGTTCGTCATGAGCAACCCGGCGCTGATGCGCACCATCGCGCTGGGCCCCATGAAGTGGGTCTTGTTCGCCGGCATACTTGGCCTGGGCTGGTTCGCGCCGCGCATCATCTTCTCGGGCAGCACCGCGCTCGCGCACGGGGCATACTGGCTCTACTGCGCGCTGTGGGGTGTGCTGATCTCCCCGATGATCTTCACGTTCTTCGCCACCAATGCGGGCGGACTGGTGTTCCAGGCGCTTGCCATCGCCGCCGTCACCTTCGGGGCGACCAGCCTCTATGGCTACACCACCAAGCGCGACATGACGGGCTGGGGCTCCTTCCTGTCGATGGCCTCGATCGGCCTGATCGTCGCCATGCTGGTCAGCTTCTTCCTGATCTCCGACCCCGGCACCAGCAAGACGGTGAGCTTCCTCATCTCGGCCGCGGTGGTCGTGCTGTTCTCGGCGGTTACGGCGTGGGAGACGCAGCAGATCAAGGACATGTACATCAGCGGCGCGGGCGACGAGGCCCTGGTGGGCCGCTCCGCGGTGCTCGGCTCGTTCATGCTCTACGGCAGCTTCATCACGCTGTTCATTCACATCCTGAACATCCTCGGGATCATGCGCAGCGAATAGCCCGCCGGCGACATGCAAGCGCAACCCAGGGCCCCGCTTCGGCGGGGCCCTTTGTTTTTGCGCTGCAGCCGGGCAATTCTTGCGAGCCGGTTTCCACAGGAGGGCTCCATTCATGACGAACATGACGCTGCGTGCGGCCACGGCGGCCGACATTGCGGCCATCGCCGCGATCTATCGGCCGGCCGTGCTCAGCGGCACTGCAAGCTTCGAGCTGGAGCCGCCCGACGAGGCCGAGATGCTGAGACGCTTCATGGCCATCACGGATGCGGGCTATCCCTACTTCGTCGCCGAGACCGACGGCCGCGTGGCGGGCTACGCCTATGCCGGCGCCTACCGCGCGCGGCCCGCCTACCGGTTCACGGTGGAGAATTCCGTCTATATCGCCCCGGAGGCCCAGGGCAGAGGTGTCGGCGCGCTGCTGCTGAAGGCGCTGATCGAGGCCGCAACGGCCAAGGGATTTCGCCTGATGGTGGCCGTGATCGGCGACTCCCGCAACTACGCCTCGATTTCGCTGCACCGCAGCGCGGGCTTCACGTTCTGCGGCACCATCCATTCGGTGGGCTATAAATTCGGCCGCTGGCTCGACAGCGTCATCATGGAGCTGCCGCTCGGCGAGGGCGACCGGTCGCCGCCGCGCGAGACGGCGTGAAGCTCCGAGGCTCAGACGGCCACCAGCTGGACAGCATTCCTATCCAGGACATCGAGCACCCTGGAGAGGTCGTGCCCGCGCTTCATGATGAGCCCCGTCGCCGCCACCACGCTGTATGCCCCCTGGCGGCGCGCCAGGCTCGGGCATTTCTCGATGCGGTAGAGCGGCACCTCGCTGGTGTGGCGAAACACCGAGAACACCGCCTTGTCGCAGCTGAAATCGAGGGCATAGTCGCTCCAGTCGCCGGCCGCCACCCTGCGGCCATAGACCCGCAGGATCGCCTCCAGCTCCTTGCGGCTGAAATGGATGATCGGATCGTGTCGGCTTCCGGCAGCTGCCTTGGCAAAGCCCGCGGAGGGGTGCGGGCGGAACGCTATCGGCTCGTCATCGCTCAAAGGCGCCTCCCATATGAGGATTGTCACAAGATCATCACTTTGCACGGGCATTTGCAAGACCGCCGAGGATGGCCCTGGTCCGGTGCCGCCCTGGCCTTGCGAAGTGGAGCGGCGCACCGTCCTCAGTCGGCGGGGACCGGGTTCTGCCGCGGTCCGGCCCGGGTGCGGGATTGCGCGCCTCGATTGCGCGTCTCGGCGCCCCGCCGGCAGCGCTTCAGCCTTGGCAACGCTCGCCGGTGACGATTAGACTGCCACGCATGTTCGGATGCCGAGCCTCTATCGTCTGTACCCTTTTGTTGCTGGTGGCGACGTCCGCCCTGGCGCAGACGGTTGCTGACGGTCCCACCTATTGGGCCGTAACCGGCGTCCGCTCCTACGATTCGCTCAACCTGCGGGTGGCACCCGACGCCGACAGCAGGCGCATCGCCAGGATCCCCCACAACGCCCGCGGCCTCAAGAGCTACGGCTGCCCCAACCACGTCACGTTCGAGCAGTGGAAGCGCATGACGCAGGGGCAGAAGGACTGGTCGGCGCGCTCACGCTGGTGCGAGGTCGAGTACAAGGGCATGAAGGGCTGGGTGGCGGGCCGGTTCCTGAAGGAGGATGAGCCCGATTAGGGCTTCGCCTTGCCGGACGCGTCCATATCAACCGGAAAGCGCTCCAGGGCCGGAACTCAATCAGGCGCACGGCAGAAGTGCCTCTTACAGCTGACGGACTCGCTGCAGTGCAGCGAACGGGGAGTTTGTGCCAATTGCTGACGCGCGCACCGCAGCAAGTTGCGCACCCGGATTGCAGCTCGCCAACCGCCGGCAGGTGGAAAGCCCGGGAGTGTGGGGAACCCAACGTAGCCGGCCGCACGTTCAAGCCACACTCACACACGACTGCAATAACGCGGCTCGTCCACTGCAGCCGATGGTGGAAACATGTCCCGTTCCTCCGTGAGAATTGGTACGGGTTCGACCGAAACAGCCGAGCCGTGCCTGGCTCGACTGTTTCCAGCATCCGCGGGCTTCTTCGCGTGACCGCTCTTGAAGGAAGGGCGTCGGCTATCGAGCGCCCAGGAAAAGCGCCCAGAACGGGGGAAATGTCAGCAGGAACCCAATCCCCAGTAAGACGAATGCGGCCACATTGATCGCGCCCAACGCGACCGTTTTGTTCTGCCAAAGCCTGGACAGGACAAACCAAGCCACCAGCCAGACGATGACAGCGACGGTCGTCTTTCCGGATAGTGGCCCAGCGGGACCGTAGAAATTCAACATATTGGCGAAGGGTCGCGATGCCTCCGCGGCGAACGCGAGAATGCCGACCATGGCGCACCCAATGCCCGCTGCGAGAATTGCGGCGGCTCCAGGACCGTTTGGAATTTTGTCGACCGCTTGTGGAATGCTCATTTGCCGTCTCCCATAATGATGATGACCTGCCCACCTTTGACCGGTGCATACTTGTTCAGGAAGGCTCCGAGCCCGCCCGCGATTCCTGTGGCAACAAAAGCCGCGACCGCAAAGGCCAGAACCGAGATACGCATGCTCTTATGCTGAGTGATCTCTTGTCCGTACTTCTTGACGACATAGGCCACCATGGTGATCGCGATCGGCGCCAGCCAAGCGGCGTGCTCCTTCCATTCCATGCCGATGTTATGCCATTGCGATGTCTTGCCGCTCGACAGCAACAGACGACGCGGATATTCCGCCAGATCGGTGACGCCGGCGGGTGGAACAGCACGATACCAGGGATATATCTGGTACGTGCCGGTTACTACCGTTAGCCAGGCGAGGACCACCATCGCGAGTAGGTAGAGACCCAGGAGCTGCTGTCCCCTAACGCTCATATGCGATGGCGGTGCCGATATCCGATAGAGTTCAACGAGGGCGCCTGAGAATGCGAGCATGAACAGGGCGCCGAATCCCATGCCATGCAAGACGGTGAAGAAATCGTGCGTCGTAATTTCCATGACAGATCCTCCCCTTGTCGACGTATGTTGGGATATCGCGACGGACGCCGCGTTGACCCACGTCAACCCTTATCTCATGTGCACCATAACCGCCGCCTCATGACTTGCGACGGCCACAGTCGTTGTTGATGCAAAGAAAGCCCGAGGCGTTAGGCCGGCTGCGGGCAAAGGGACGTTCAGTTAGCTGACTGCCGTCGGCGAAGCTGACAATGAACTTCGTCGGAGGCCGACGCGCAGACAGCTTTCAAACGGTAACGCGGCCTCTTGGTCTTGTGAGGGATTCGAGCGAGATGGAGTCAGGACGATGGCTCTTGCCACGCCGGATGCGGACACTGTTCAGCGCTTCCGGATCCTGCCCAATCAGCCCAACAAGTCGCCGATTGCGAAGAAGCGTGCCGTTTCGGAGCCATCTGCAACCGACAATGCAGTCCGGGAACACCTAAGTCAAGCTGCTGCGCCGCCATAGGCTGGGGCTCTCGCCAAATGACTCAGGTCTCCTTGGGGTCAGACCTTCGCCTCGGCTGCACGCCCCGACAACGGAGGAACTGCACCTGGAACCAGCAAGTCGAGGAACGGAAGTGGAACGACGTCAGGTCTCCACTCGATTTGCTCCCACCGATGCTCCGTTAACGTCCGGAGGTCTTGTGCCAACTTCTTCCGTGCCGGTTCCAGGGCACAGGCGGTCAGTTGATGCGCTCTAGGCCTATCGGCAGCCCGTCGCGGGGCTTGGGGATCGGCCACATCTGCCAGCGCGGACTGTAACCGGGCTCAACGCTGACGCGCGTGGTCATCAGCAGATGGTAGAAGAAGCACTTCGCCTGCATATAGGCGAAGTGCAGCCCCAGGCACATGTGCGCGCCGCCGCTGTAGGCCACCCACGCGTACTTGTGTCGGCGTTGCACGGCCTCGACGGTAAACCGCATGGGGTCGAACTTCTCCGGCTCGGGCCAGATCTCCGGCATGCGATGCGTGAAGATGACGTTGACCGAGACGCGCGTGCCGGCCGGAATGTGATGGCCCTTGAACTGGAAATCGCGCACGGCTTGCCGGGGGATGGAGGGCACGGGCGGATTGATGCGCATCGCCTCCTTGAAGGCCATCTCGGTGAGCTCGAGCTCGCCGAGCCGATCGTAGGGCAACGGTGCGCCTGTCGGCAGGTTGAGCCCGCGCATTTCCGCGCGCAGCTTGTCCTGCCACTCCGGATTCTTCGCCAGCATGTACACGAGCGAGGTGACCGATGAGGTCAGCGTGTCGTGGGCAGCCAGCATCAGGAAGTTCATGTGGTCGGCGATCTCCTGGCTAGAGAGCAGGGAGCCGTCCTCCTTGGTAGCGCGGCACAGCTCGGAGAACAGGTCCGTCGCCTGGCCGTGCCGGCGTTTCGGGATCTCGCTGGAGAAGAAGTCCACGATCACCTTGCGACCTTTCACGCCTCGCCACATCGCCGTGCCGGGGACCGGCGAGCGCACGAGGCCGATCGAGGCTGCGAGCATGTCGACGAAGGCGCGATAGATGGTGTCCGCCTGGGTGCCCAGCTCGATGCCGAGAAATGAGGTGGAGGCGAGATCGAGGGTGAGCTGCTTGATGGCCGGGTAGAACTGGAGATCGGTGGCGCGACCCTGCCCGTGGCTTGCCAGATGCCATTCGGCGATGCGGCGGGCGATGCCGTCATTGAGCGCGCCAAGGTAGGCCTTCATCGGGGCGGGCTTGAAGGCGACGCCGAGCGCCTTGCGGTGGAGGCGGTGCTCGTCGAAGTCCATCAGCATCAGCCCGCACGGGAAAACCTGGTCGAGAATCTTTCCCCAGCCGCCGGCGGAGGAGAAATTCTTCTCACGGTCGAAAAGAACCAGCTCGTTGGCCTCGGGGCCGAGCAGGGAGACGCTGCGAAACCCGAACACGCGGCTG
>JBAPMW010000687.1:0-8995 GCA_049278815.1 Hyphomicrobiaceae bacterium | reverse complement strand
GGTCAGACCCGCAGGGTCTGACCCCGACGGGCCGCAGCTTGCAGCGGGATGCAAATCGCCGTCGGCACGGTGTGTATGGAAAGCGCTCTAGAACCGCACTGCCATGCCGATGAACGGATTGAACCGGTCGGCGGCCGAGGTGATGCCGAAATTCGCGCCGGCGTCGAGCTGGACGTTCTTGCTCAGCCGGTAGGTGACGCCGGTGCCGAGCACCACCTCGTCGCCGCCGTCGGCGTGGAAGCGGCCCGCCACCTCATAGAACGTGCCGAGCTTGTCGCTCCATTCCACGCCCAGCGAGGCCGATGCCATGGACTCGGCGTGGTAGCCCGCGCTGGCATCGCCCTTGACCCAGGCGATGCCGGCGTTGATGCCGAGGCTGAGCTTGTCCGTCAGCTTGAGGGCGTAGGGGACGATGAGCCCGGCCTCGGCGAAGTCTGGGCTTATGCCGTTGTGGCGGTCGGTGGGCAGCACCACGAACGGCAGCAGCCCCAGCGCCGACGAGCCGGGCTTGCCGAAGGTATCGTTGCCCCACAGGTTGATCTTGCCCCGCAGCTCCAGGCCGCCGATACCGGATAGGCGCGTATCGCCGCCGGGGCCGCCGTGAATGCGCACCACGCCGTAGGGCTGCCAGACGAACCCCGCCTCCAGGTTGTGCGTCAGCCCGATCCTGACATTGGTGACGGCCAGCTCGTAGGTATCGGTGATCGCGCCAAGGCCGTCGGCGCGCGAGCGCGCGAAGCCGAGGACGGTGGTCTCGATCTGCACGTGGCCCGCATCGATGCTGAACGGCGTCTCCGTGATATCGGGACGGTCGGTCGTCATGTCGCGCAGGAGGTGGTCGGGCGTCGGGTTGAGGAGCGTGTACTGGCTCTTGTCCTGCGCCCCCGCGGTGCCCACCGCCGCCAATGCCACCACGGCACCCGCCGCCAACTGCCCCAACCAACCGCCTCTCATGGCAATTCCCCCAACCCGCGGCCAAAGAGTTAGACGACACGTGATTTTGTTAGTGATGGCTAACTTTGTTGTCAACAGCCAAGTGCGCTATGGAACTGCCAGACGCGGTGGGCCTGACACCTACGAAGCGCAGGAAACATGATGACATCGGGCGATGATCCCAACAATGATCCCGGGCGCGAGGTCGCGCGGCATGCCGAACGCTTCAGGCGCGTGCGCGATGCGCACCAGACCGAGATGGCCGAGGACTACGTGGAGCTGATCGCCGACCTGATCGAGCGCAAGGGCGAGGCGCGCCTCGTCGATCTCGCCGAGTGCCTGGGCGTCAGCAAGCCCACCGTCAACGGCGCCATCCAGCGGCTGCAGCGCGACGGGCTCGTCAGCAGCGAGCCCTACCGCTCGATCTTCCTCACCGAGAAGGGCCGCAGC
Organism: Hyphomicrobiaceae bacterium; assembly: GCA_049278815.1. Classification (GTDB taxonomy): domain Bacteria; phylum Pseudomonadota; class Alphaproteobacteria; order Rhizobiales; family Hyphomicrobiaceae; genus AWTP1-13. The sequence goes on along the minus strand of JBAPMW010000687.1, from coordinate 7,612 downwards.
CTCGCCCAGTGCTCGCGCGAGCGCCACCGCGTGGTGCGCGAGCTGCTCGTCGCGCTCGGCGTGGACGCCGAGACCGCGGACGCCGACGCCGAGGGCATCGAGCACCATGTCAGCGAGGCCACGCTGGAGGCGTTTCGCCGGCACCTCGCCAAGTCGCGCCGCCGCACCCGCCGGCAGCGGCCCGGTTGAGCCCGGAGTCCTCCACCACGCCTTCCGTCCGCAGTTCCACCCGGAGACACGCCCGCATGCAGCACGACGCGAACCTTACGAGCGAGCGGCCCACCTTCGTGACCCATCTGGAATGCTCCGCCACCGGCGAGCGCTACGCCGCCGACGAGGTGCACAACCTGTCGCGCGCGGGCAAGCCGCTGCTGGTGCACTACGACCTTGAGGGCGTGCGCAAGGCCCTCACCAAGGCGGCGCTGGCGACGCGCCCGGAGGACCTGTGGCGCTACCGCGAGCTGCTGCCGGTGCGGGCCGCGGCGGACGTGGTGAGCCTGGGCGAGGCCATGACGCCGCTGGTGCGACTGCCCAGGATCGCGGCACAACTCGGCGCCGAGGAGGTGATTGTCAAGGACGAGGGGCGCCTGCCGACCGGCTCCTTCAAGGCTCGCGGCATCGCGCTGGCGGTGTCGATGGCCAAGGCGCTCGGCATCCGCCACATGGCGATGCCCACCAACGGCAATGCCGGCGCTGCGCTCGCCGCCTACGCCAGCCGCGCCGGCATCAGGACCACCGTCTTCTGCCCGGACGACACGCCCGAGGTGAACGTCAGCGAGATCGACCTTCAGGGCGCCATCGTCTACCGCGTCAACGGCCTGATCGACGACTGCGGCAGGATTGTCGGCGAGGGTAAGGCCAAGGTTGGCTGGTTCGATGTCTCGACGCTCAAGGAGCCCTATCGCATAGAGGGCAAGAAGACCATGGGGCTGGAGCTGGCCGAGCAGCTCGGCTGGGACGTGCCCGACGTGATCTTCTATCCCACCGGCGGCGGCACCGGCCTCATCGGCATGTGGAAGGCCTTCGCCGAGCTGGAGGCGATCGGGTTCATCGGCCCCAGGCGCCCGCGCATGGTGGCGGTGCAGGCGTCGGGCTGCGCGCCGATGGTGCGGGCGTTCGAGGCCGGCGTGGAGCACGCGCCGCGCTGGGAGAACGCGCACACCATCGCCAGCGGCATCCGCGTGCCGCAGGCGGTGGGCGATTTCCTCATCCTGCGGGCCGTGCGCGAGTCGGGCGGATTCGCCATCGCTGTTCCGGACGACGCCATCTCGTCCGCCCTCGACGAGGTGGCGCGCGCGGAGGGCTTCCTCCTGTGCCCCGAGGGGGCCGCCACCTACGCGGCCTACAAGCAGAGCCTCGCCGAGGGCCGCGTGCGCCCCCACGAGCGCGCCGTCCTCTTCAACTGCGCCACCGGCCTCAAGTACCCCTTGCCCCCCGTCACCCGCACGCTCGACCGCACCAAGCCGATCGATTTTGGGGACCTGTGACGGTTGGCGGGCTGACGGGGTCGGGTCTGACCCCGCCGCCCCTACTCGCAGAAGGCGCTGCGCTTGCGGGCGGCAAGGTCGAAATGGAAGTGGTTGCGGTGGGCCTCGTTGGCCTCGGGGCCGAGCACAGTGCCGAAGGTGCCGCAGGCGCCCTTGTGCAGGCGGCGCAGGAAGAGGGCCTCAGCCGATTTTTTCTCCTCGCCGCTTCCTGGAATAGGGGTCACGGCCTTCGCGTCGGTGCTTTTCTTCTCGGCGCCACGCTGGCGGCGCGGCCTTTGCCCACCAACGGCTTTCATGTCAGTGCCGCGCCCGAGCTTCTGCATCTCGGCGGTGCGCGCGAGCGCCTTGCGCCAGTCGGTCTCCTTCTGCTGCACCTCCTCGCGCTTGCGCTGGGCCTCCTCCTTCTTGCGCGCCGCCGCCGCCGTCGCCTGCTCGCGCTTGGGTCCCCGCTCGGCCTTGGGGACCAGGCGCGCGAACTCAGCCGCCTCGACCTCGGCCTGCTTGGCGGCGGTCTTGGCCGCCTGCACCGCCTCCCAGGCCTCCTCCTGCGCCTCGCGCAGGTCGCGCAACGTCGGCCCCCACTTGCCCAGGACATCGACGGTGCGGCCGTCCGCGGTCACGAAGCCGCCGATGTCGAGGGCATTGGCCAGGGCGTGCTCGCTCAGGCGGTCGGCGTGCTGCGCCGTGCCGATGCGGTTGCGGCAGACGTAGCCCGACATCTGGCGGATGCGCACGATGGGGCTGCCGAGCAGCTCCTGCGCCGCCGGCTGCAGGATCTTCTCCACCCAGGCGTGCAGGCTCGCCACCATGGCGCAGTTGATGGTGGCGGGCGGCTGCAGCTCCACCTTGCCGGCGCCGGTATGGAGCCGGCGCAGCACCACCGGCGCGGGCGTGCCGCAGCGCTCCTGCTTGACGGGCTGGGCAATCTCGACCTCGGCGCCGAGCGGCGCCAGCCGCCGCAGACAGTCGCGCAGCGCGGCGATGATCTCCGTCTCGGACCACTCGTCGGGCTCGGGCGGCACCGCTTTCGTCGCCGCGGACTTCGCGTCGGCGGGGGTGCCCTTGGGTGCGGTCTTGGGATCCACCTTGGGATCGGAGGCGGCGGTCTTCGGATCGGCCGACGGCTTCGTCTCGGCTGCGTCGGCTCCGGCTTTGCCGAGAGCGCCGCTCTCGCCCTCGCGCCTGTCCTTCTGCTGCACCTTGGCGCGGCGCACGACCTGCAGGATCTTGGCGGTGGTGTCTCTGGCGGAAAAGGGCGGCGGCGCGGTCGCCGTCTCCGGCGGCTTGGCGTCGAGATAGGGCACCGGCACCGTGCGCACCATCGCGACCGGGGCGGCCGTGCTGTGCGGGGCGAGGAAGGGCGGAATCCACTTCACGAGGGGGACGAGCAGGAGGCCGATGGCCAGCGCCACCGACAGCTTGGCCGAGGTCCAGTGCGTCGCCTTGGACAGAGCGGCAACGAGTTTCGCCGGGGTCTTGGACGCTGACACTCTATCTTCTGGGCCTCAACGTGCTGCGTTAACCAATCTGGTCGCGGTTTGTGGTGGAAGCATGATTGGCCGCAGGGCGCAATAAGCGATGCGCTTCCCCCAGGCTTGCGCGGGGGTGATCCACCTACGACCCCCGCCCCACCTTGGCCCGCACCGCCGGTCCTCCGGCCGGCCCGCCTTCCACCAGCGGCCGCGGCGCGAAGCGGCCCAGCGCGCGCACGCGGTCGTACATGACGATGGCGCCGGCCATGGCGAGGTTGACGCAGAAGCTCGTGGGGATGCGCACCACGTAGTCGCAGCGCGCGACCAGCTCCGGCGACAGCGAGCCCCGCTCCGGCCCCAGCACGTAGGCCGCGCAGCGCGGATGCTGGAAGCTCGGCAGGTCGATGGCCTCGTCCAGCAGCTCCACGCCCACCAGCCGGCAGCCGGCGGGCAGCACCAGCTCCGCCGCGCTCGCCCAGTTGTAGTGCGGCAGGTGCTGCGCCCCCTTGGAGGTGTCGGCGCGCGCCTCCAGCGCCTGGTAGGTGGCGCCGATCGTGAACGTGAAGCTCGCCCCGAAGCCGTGCGCCGAGCGCATCAGGTTGCCGAGGTTGAGCGCCTTGGAGATGCGCTCCGCGCCGATGCCGAAATAGCCGCGCGGCGGAGTGGCCAGTGCTGTGCCTTGGGTTGGCTCGGGCATTGTCGGGCTTCTCTTGTCTACGGGTTCCAGTCGATCCCAGCAGGCCGTCTCGTGCACCAATGGCAGCGGCGGGCAGCGGGCTGCCAACGGGTGCACGCGCGGGCTGCAATCCAAGCTGTTGTCTCTACCGATCATATTTGCGCCATTCCGGCGGTTATGCTCGTTCCGAGGCTCCTGAGCCCCGCCCGGCCCTGCGGGGTCTGTGACGATCGTCGTCTGCTCCCTGCTCATCCTGGATCGGGACCTTGGTCATGCGTATCCGCTGGCTTTGCGCCGCGCCTATGATCGCTGCAGCGGCCGTCCTGGCCCTTGCCGGCCCCGCACGCGCCACCGACAACCCGCCCCTCATCCCGCTCACCCAGCTCCTCGCCAACCCGAAGGCGGCCTGGGACCACCGCATCTCGCCCGACGGCTCCCGGCTGGCGTGGGTGGCCATGCACAACGGGCGCGCCACCCTGCATTTCCGCGGCATCGCCGAGACCGTCGCGCGCGTGGTGGAGACGCCGCGCGAGTTGCGTCCGCTCGGGCGCTTCGGCGCGTCCTTCGGCTGGAGCAGCGACGGCAGGCGCCTGCTCTTCCTGATGGACGGCAACGGCAATGAGAACACGCATCTCTACGCCGTCGACGTGGAGGCGCGCGCGCCGGTGGCGCGCGATCTCACGCCGCTCGCCGGCGTGCAGGTGTCGTTCTACCGCCTCCTGCGCGACGATCGCAACGCGGTCATCGTGGCCCACAACGGTCGCGACCGGCGCCTCACCGACCTCTACCGGCTCAACCTGGCCACCGGCAACCTCACCCTGCACGAGGAGAACCCCGGCGATGTATGCGCCTGGACCGTCATAGCCACCGGCAAGGTGCGGGCGCGCCGCCATTGCCACGCCGACGGCGGTTGGTCGCTCACCGTGCCGGACGGCGTTGGCGGGTGGCGCGAGGCGGTGCGCGCTGTCTACGGCGATTCCCTGCGGCTGCTTGGCTTCGCCAGCCTGCGCTACGCCTGGGCGCTCTCCAGCCGCGGCCGCGACCGGCTGGCGCTCGTGCGCCTCGACCTTCGCGACGGCCGCGAGGAGCCGATCCACGAGGCCACGGGCGTCGATGTCGCCGGCGGCGTGGTGCAGGAGAGCGGCCGGATGCGCTACGTCTGGTCGTGGCCGTCCGGGCAGGAGTGGCGCTTCTTCGATGCCGCGCTGCAGGCCGACCTGGCACCTTTCCTGAAGCAGCCGCGCACGGTGCTGCGCATCCTGAGCGAGGACCGCCAGCTGCGCCTCATCACGTTCGCCACGCGCACCGACACGAGCGACGACCGGGTCTATCTCCTCAACCGGGTGACGCGCCAGCTCAAGGTGCTTGCAGAGCCGCCGCTGGCGGTCCATGCCGAGCATCTCGCGCGCATGGAGCCTGTGACGTTCCAGGCCCGCGACGGGTTGGCCATCCACGGCCTTCTGACCGTGCCGAACGGCGCCAGGCGCCCGCGGCCGATGGTGCTCCTGGTGCACGGCGGACCGTGGTCGCGCGACTACTGGGGCTACAACCCCGAGGTACAGCTCCTCGCCAACCGCGGCTATGCCGTGCTCCAGGTGAACTATCGCGGCTCGGAGGGCTACGGCCGCCGCGTCCTGCTCGCCGGCACGCGCGAGTTCGGCCGCAAGATGCACGAGGACCTCGTCGACGGCGTGCGCTGGGCGGTGGCGCAGGGCATCGCCGACGAGCGGAAGGTGGCCGTCATGGGGGCAAGCTACGGCGGCTATGCCGCGCTCTCGGGGCTCGCCTTCACGCCCGAGGTGTTCGCGGCCGGCGTGGCTCGGGTGGGCGTCGCCGACATGGTGAGCCTGCGCACCGACGGCCCGCCCCAGTGGTACTTGAGCCGCGGCTTCCACACGCGCTTCTACGGCGACCCGGACCACGCCGACGACCGCCGCATCATGATCGAGCGCTCGCCGCTCGCCCACGCCGGGGCCATCCGCGTGCCGCTGCTCGTCAGCCACGGCGCCAACGACATCCGCGTTAAGCGTGACCATTCCGACCGCATGGTCGCCGCGCTCAAGGCGCGCAGGCACGACGTGGAGTACCTGCTGTTCGAGGACGAGGGCCACAGCCTCAACCGTACGCCCAACCGCCTGGCGTTCTGGCGCGCGGTGGAGCGCTTCCTCGCCCGCCACCTGGGCGGCCGCGACGGCGGATAGAATAGGGTCGTAGATTTCAAGGGGCAGGCTGCGGGGCGGCAACCGAGCATCCCTTGAGACTTGGCCCCCGCACTTGAAATGCACCGCCCCCACCTCGCGGGCCCCATCTCGCAGGACTGACGCCCGCTGAAGCGCACAACCTCACCACACGGCGTCATCCCCGCGAAGGCGGGGACCCAGTGCACCTCCAAACAAGGAGCTCCTTTCGGCAATGCACCGCACACGAAGCAGCTGCCGCCGACACGCGCACACCCTCGCCGCAACGTGGCCTGGGTGTCCGTCTGCGCGGGCATGACGCTGCCGGACTCGTCGGATTCGCCACCCCTCACCGCCCGGATGACATGTACGCCCGGATCGCATAGCGCACCGCCTCGGCGCCGGGCGTTCGCCGCGGATGTCCGCTCCGGCCTGCGCTCTCCTTCATCTTGATGTAGCCCAGATGCCGGCACAGCCTGTCGCGGCGGCAGCGCTGGTCGGCGCATCGGGTCGGATCGGGGCAGGCGAGGCCGCAGAGAAACTCTGCCATGCGGAAGCGCCGGGCCTCCGCCTCCGCCGCGGTCTCCGGCGGCAGACTCTCGCCCGCCATCGGGTCGCCAAGCTCCTCCTGGACCACGGCCTGGAATTCGCTCAGGGCCTCGTCGATCGTCAGCAGGCGTGAAGGCTCGGGCATGACAGCTCCTCGATGTTTGGAATTGGGGCACGCGCAGTTCGTCCCGCGGGGCTCCCCGCAGGAGTGCGACGGGTACGCGGGCGCCTACACGACAACCCGGATGGGCCTTGCGGCCAGGGGGCCTCGAGACCCCCCGCGGACGCCTTTTGAGCGCCCGCCGGTCGTCCTCGGCACCCGCGTTCAGCGGCGATTTCTGTCCTGGGCCAAACTTTGGTCCGTACCCGGCCCCTTGCGGGACTTGAGCCGCGGGCCTTGAGCCGCGAGGGCGGCCAGCGGGCTTCCCGCCATTGCTGGCAGGTCGACCGCTGGCGGCTGACCCAGGCCTCCCGGACTTTGGCCGCTCCAACACGAGCATCCGCCATCCAGGCGCCGGCCACTTGCCACGTTGGGTGCTGGATCCAAACGCCCCGTCGCACGGCAAGCGACGGCATCAGTATAAAGAGAGGCGGCGGGGGTGGGGATAAGCGCGAAGTTGACGTATGTCACCGACAACACTAAATTGACATACATGGAAAAGACCCAGGTCTATCTGCGGAAGGAAGAGCTCGACGCGCTCCGCGAGGCCGCAGCGCGCTCCGGGCGGAGCGTTGCGGATATCATTCGCGAAGCCATCCGGCAGGTCGTGCTCAATCCGCGAACGGCAGGCCCGGTGGCCATCTGGGATGGCCAGCCCAGACGTACGTCCATCGATCACGACAGCATCTACGATGAGCCGTGATGCGGCACGGACAGGCGGTCTTCGTGGACAGCGGTGCCTGGATTGCGTTGGCCCTGGCGCGAGATCCGCTGCATGCGCAGGCGCGCGCCCAATGGGATCGGCTGCAGGCGGCAGGCGCGAGGCTCCACACCTCCGTTCCCGTCGTCATCGAGACGTTCACATTCCTCGATCGCAACGCCAATCGCGACGTTGCGTTGGCGTGGAAGGAGTCGATCTATCGGCCCAGCATCGTCACGATGCTCCCCTGCGAGGTTGGCGACCTGGAACGCTCATGGGACTATTTTCGACGCGCTGAGCTGCACAAGCTGTCCGCTGTCGATGCCACAAGCTTCGCCATCATGAAGCGCGCCCGCATCCGCATCGCCTGCACGTTTGACTATCACTTCGC
>JBAPMW010000686.1:0-8910 GCA_049278815.1 Hyphomicrobiaceae bacterium | reverse complement strand
GACGCGTAGGGGCGGGCAACCGCCCCCAATTCATGGTTGCCGAAGTAGGCACCCGCGTTCCCGTCGCTTCTTTGCCGGCTGACGCCGGCGGGGGCACCCTCGCCGGCACCGCCGGCGGGGCCGGTGGCGTTGGTGGCTCGCGAAAGACAGACTGCCGATTCACAGCAAATGGAAAGCGCTCCAGCTTGGCGTGGTGGAGGTGCAGACGGAGGATGTTCGCCGCGCTCTTCTCGCAACGCCGAGGCACAGGCGCGACGCCTGGCCGTGGGGGCGGACAAACCGCGCACGCGACGACCTTCGAGGCGGTCCCTTGGCGACTGGCGATGATCGCAAGCCGCCGCACGATAGGTCATCTATTGACCTGCGAGAGTGCGAAGCCCGCTTTCCCGGCGTAGCCTTTGACGATGGCTTCGCGGTCGGCACGGCTGAGAACGCGGTCGACGTACTCGAAACCGGCCGGCGCCAGTTTCTCGACCTCGTCGATCACGCGCTCCGGTCCGCCCGTCCGGTTGAGGCGCACGATGTCGGCAGTCTTGGGCAACCGCTCGCTCTCGTACTCGCCAAGCGCCTGCATCGGGTGCTCGGCCTTCCTCAGACAGTCGGCGAGGCAGCGCGCATCCAGGATGGCCTGAGCGGCCCCGTTCGATCCCACCGGATACATCGGATGCGCCGCATCGCCGAGCAAGGTCACCCGGCCGAAGCTCCACCGCGGCAACGGATCGCGGTCGCACATGGGATACTCATAGCAGGTCCCGGTCGCCCGCACCAAAGCCTCGACGTCCACGCCCGGCACCATGAACCGGCGCGAATAAGGAACGACATCGTCCATCCGCCCGACGCGCGACCAGCTGTCCTTGGGAGGCGGGGAGACGGCGCCATCGGCAACCTTGATGGCAATCGCCCAGTTGGTGAGTCGCGTATCCGGGCGCTTGCCCGGGGCGATGGGGTAGAGCGCAAGCTTGGCGCCCATGCCGCCGCCGATGTACATGGAGCGGCCCGACAGGAACTGCGGCCAGTCGGCGGCTCCACGCCACAGCATGACGCCCTGCCAGCTCGGCGGTCCCTCCTTGCGATAGTAGGTCTGACGGACCGCGGAGTGAATGCCGTCCGCCCCCACCAGCACCTCGGCCCGTACTGTCTCGCTCGATGTGCCGAAGACGGAGTCGACGAAGTGGGCCGTGACGCCACCCTCGTCCTGCACGAACCCGGTGAGACGCCAGCCCGTGCGCACCGAGTCGCGCCCCAGACGCGCGATCACCGCATCGTAGATGAGCTTCTGCAAGCGACCGCGGTGCACGGAGAATTGCGGAAAGTCGAAGCCGGCGTCGGTGCCGCGCGCCTCCCGCCAGATCTCCTGACCGAAGCGATTGATGTAGATCAGCTCCTTGGTGCGGATCGCCGTTGCGTCCAGGGCCGGCAGGAGATCGAGCGCCGCAAGCTCCTTGATGGCATGCGGCAGGGTGTTGATGCCGACGCCGACCTCGTGCACCTCGCTCGCCTGCTCGTAGACGACCGATTTGATGCCGCGCGCCTTGAGCATCAGCGCCAGCGTCAGCCCGCCGATCCCGGCGCCTGCGATGAGAACTGTCATGGCTTCGTTTCCCGATGCATGCGATCGACTATTTCGGCTCATCCGGAGGCGGCAGGAAATCCACCTCGTGCTTCGCCGACAGGGCGACGACCTCCGCCGGCGTCTGCTCGGCCATGTTGTGGATCGCCCAGAAGAGGTCGTAGAGGCGGCGCGTCGGGGCCACCCAGAACAGGCACTTCACGACGCGATCCGACTTGTTGAAGATGCCATGCGGAAGGCCCATCGGCATGCGGACCAGATCGCCAGGGTTGGCAAAGACGAGCTTGCCGTCGAGCATCAGCTCGAGCTGGCCTTCGAGCATGTAGATGAGCTCGTCCTGCGTCGGGTGGATATGAGGCGGCACGAAGGTTTCCGGCGGGAATGTCGCGTGCCAGGAAAACGAGGCCTCGCTGACGTGCTTGGGGATATAGGTCTGCCCCAGAATGTTCCAGGCGACATTGTCGAACCCTTCGCCCGCCTTCGTGATTCCAGGCGGCATCCTCATGCCCACCTTCGTAATTGTGGTTGGCATCATCATGGCGTCCGGCCTTCCCTTCTGCTGTTCGATCCCATTCGTGCAAGCGTGCACATGGCGTTCCTCCGCCGTACACTCGGCGACAGTCTCCATACCGGTGCCGGCCTCGGCGCCGGTCCCACTCGTGCTGACATCCGGATGGTTAGTCGTGGAGAATGAAACGACCCCGGTACGGCGAGCGCGACCTGATTCCCCTCCCCCTTGTGGGGAGGGGTTAGGGGTGGGGGGACTCCCGACCTCGGACGTTCTGGAATCCCCCCCACCCTGTCCCTCCCCCACAAGGGGGGAGGGGACGTTGTGGCGCCCGCCTCGTATTTCTCCAACACCAGTTTCGTTGTGGGGCTCCTGCAACGACCGATCGGCGTCTAGCTCTGCCCTGGTATCTACCAGGTCCCGGACTGCGCTCGACCCGACGTGCAGATAGCGCTCCTTAATCGAACGGTCGGCGGTGAGCTCAGCGCTGGTGCCGGCCCAGGCGACCCGGCCCTTCTCGATCACCAGATGGCGATCGGCGAGACGCGTCAGCGCCTCGACGTTCTTGTCGATCACGACGATCGCCTCGCCCTCCGCCTTGAGACGGGCGAGGCAGGCCCAGATCTCGACGCGGACCAACGGCGCCAGGCCTTCGGTCGCCTCGTCGAGGACGAGGAGCTTCGGGTTCGTCATCAGAGCGCGGCCGATCGCCAGCATCTGCTGCTCGCCGCCCGAGAGCTGGCTGCCGAGGTGGCGCTGCCGCTCGGCGAGGCGCGGGAACAGATCGTAGATGGCCGGCAACGTCCAGCGCGGCGCACCGAAGCGCGCCGCCGCCGTCGCCACGAGGTTCTCCTCGACGGTGAGCGTGGGAAACACCTGGCGGCCCTCGGGAACGAGGCTCAGGCCACGCTGGCCGATGACGTACGGCGGCTGTCCGGTCAGATCCTTGCCCTCGAAGACAACACGGCCGGCGCTCGGCCGCAACAGGCCGAACACGGCCGAGACCGTGGTGGTCTTGCCCATGCCGTTGCGGCCCAGCATCGCCACCACCTCGCCCCGACGAACCGAGAGATCGATACCGAACAGAACCTGCGCCCCGTCGTATCCAGCCTCCAGCCCCTCGACCCGCAGCATCACTGTTTGTGGCATCATGGCCCCTCCTCGCCGAGGTAGGCCTCGCGCACGACCGCGTTGGCCCGGATATCGGCCGGCGATCCGGTCGCGATCACCCGGCCGTAGAGCAACACGCTGACGCGATCGGCAAGGGCGAACACGGCGTCCATGTCGTGCTCGACGAGGATGATGGTGAGCTCGCGCTTGAGCTCACCGAGCAGCCGGATGCTGGCCCGCGATTCGTCCTGCCCGAGACCGGCGAGCGGCTCGTCGAGGAGCAGCAGCTTCGGCCCGGTGGCGAGCGCGATGCCAATCTCCAGGAGCCGCTTCTCGCCGTGGGCGAGGCTGCCGGCGCGCACATCGGCCCGTCGCTCAAGCCCAACGCGTCTCAGCGCGGCCCGGGCTGTTGCATTCACCCCCTCGTCGCCGGCGGCCGGCGCCAGGAAGCGGAAGCTCGATCCAGCGCGGGCCTGGGCGGCGAGGGCGACGTTGTCGAAGGCCGAGAAGGCGGGCAGCACCGAGGTGATCTGGAACGAGCGCACCAGCCCCTTGCACGCACGGCTTGCCATATCGAGCCGCGTCACGTCCTCGCCGTCGAACCTGATGCGCCCCGCATCGCTGGGCATGAGCCCCGATAGCTGGTGGATCAGCGTCGTCTTGCCGGCGCCGTTGGGGCCGATCAGGGCGTGCAGCTCACCGCGCGCAAACTCAAGCGAGATCCCGTCGCTGACCACCAGCGAGCCGAAGCTCTTCCGCAGGTGCTCGACTGCGAGCAGGGCCTCAGCCATCGCGCGAGCCCCCTAGACGCGATATGAGCCCGGCGAGGCCGCCCTTGCCTTCGAGCACGACGAGGATCAGCAGCGGGGCGAAGATGAGCTTCCAGTGCTCGGTCAGGCCCGACAGGGCCTCCTCCAGCAGCAGGAAGGCGATGGCGCCGAGTATGGGGCCGTGCAGGGTGCCGAGCCCGCCGAGAATCACCATCGCCAGCAGCTCGACGGAGCGCTGCCACGTCATGTAGGCGGGCGAGACGAACTCGGTCTGGTTGGCGAGCAGCACGCCGGCGACCGCGCACATCGCGCCGGCGACGATGCACGCCACCAGCTGGTAGGGAAACGGCGCGAAGCCGATCGCCTGCATGCGCACCGGGTTCTCGCGGATGCCGCGCAGCACCCGGCCGAAGCGCGAGGCCACGATCGACCGGCTGATGGCGTAGGCGCCCAGCAGCGTCGCCAGCACCGCGTAGTAGAAGCCGACATCGCTGGCGAGCGCGCGGAAGCCCAGAGCCAGGCTGCGCCCCGGCAGCGTGAGGCCGTCGTCGCCGCCATAGGCCGACAGCGAGACCGCCAGGAAGAACAGCATCTGACCGAAGGCCAGCGTGCTCATGATGTAGTAGACGCCGGAGGCCCTGAGCGAGACCGCGCTGGTGGCGGCGGCAAACAGGGCAGCCACCAGCACCGCCGCTGCCAGGTGCGCGATGAGATCGACAAGGCCGTGGTGCGACAGGATGGCGACGGCGTAGGCACCGATGCCGAGGAACGCGGCATGGCCAAGCGAGACCAGCGCGCCATAGCCGACGAGGAGATTGAGCGACACGACGGCGATGGCAAGGATCATCGCGCGCGTGAGGAGGCTCAGGATGTAGCTCTCCGGCCCGAGTCGCGCCAATAGCGGCGCAATGGCGAGCGCTGCGGCGAGCGCCGCCAGCACCAGGGTGGAGGCGGGCAGCTCGACCGCCCGCGCTGCCGCCGATCGTGCCAGCGTGCGCATCGACACGATGCTCATCGCCGCACCGGGAACAGGCCGGACGGGCGGAAGTACAGGATCGCCGCCATCAGGATATAGATCAGCATCGGCGCCAGAGACCGGCCAGTCTGGCTGGCGGCCGCCGGCTCCATCGCATAGCGCAGCAGCTGCGGTCCGAACGCGCGGCCCAGCGTGTCGATCAGGCCGACCAGCAGGGCGGCCACCAGCGCGCCGCGCACCGAGCCGATGCCGCCGATGACGATGACGACGAACGTCAGAATCAGCAGGTTGTCGCCCATGCCCGGCTCGACCGACAGGATCGGCGACACCACAGCGCCGGCGAAACCGGCCAGCATGGCGCCTAAGCCGAACACCATCATGAACAGCCGCTCGATGTCGACGCCGAGCACCGAGACCATCGGCGCGTTGCTGGCGCCGGCCCGCACCAGCATGCCGACCCGCGTCCGGCTCACGAGCACATAGAGCAGAGCGGCGGTCGCGAGCCCCGCGGCAATGAGCGCCAGCCGGTAGATCGGATAGAGAACGCCCTCCATAAGCTGGACGCTGCCCGACAGTGCCTCGGGCGCCGGGACGCCGAGCGGCGCCGCTCCCCACACAACCTTGACGGCCTGGTTGAGAAAGACGATGAGCGCGAACGTCACCAGCACCTGGTCGAGGTGATCGCGGCCGTAGAGCCGGCGGAACAACGCCACCTCCAGCACGAGGCCGAACGCCAGCGCCGTCGGCAGGGTGAGCAGCAGGCCGGTCCAGAAGCTGCCCGTCCACGCCGTGAACATGGCGGCGAGGTAGGCGCCGATCATGTACTGCACGCCGTGGGCGAGGTTGATGAAGCCCATCACCCCGAACACGAGGGTGAGCCCGGCCGCGATCAGGAACAGCAGCACGCCGAGCTGCAACCCGTTGAGCGTCTGGACCAGAAGCAGCGCGGCCGACATGGTCTCCCCAGATGTGTCGACGGCCTCGCCTCGCCGCCGCGCTCGGACGAGATCTCGCCCCTCACTTCATCGCGCAATCCTTGGCGTAGACATCGGCGTAGTCGGCAAACACGCGCTCGACGATCTCGGTCTGGTACTTGCCGTCGGCGCGCTTGGCGACCTTGACGAGGAAGAAGTCCTGGATCGGATAATGGTTGGGTCCGAATTTGAACTTGCCGCGCAGGGACGTGAAGTCCGCCTTGCGCAGGGCCGCGCGCACGGCGTCGCGGTTGTCCGTCTTGCCGCCGGTTGCCTTGAGCGCGCTGTCGATCAGCAGGGCGGCATCGTAGGCCTGCATGGCGTAGGTGGCGGGAACCGACTTGTAGGCCGCCTCGAACGCGGCGACGAACGCCTTGTTCTGCGCGTTATCCATGTTCGGCGCCCAGTTCGCGCCGGCCAGGAAGCCGGCCGCGGCCTCGCGCTGCGCCGGCAGCGTCGACTCGTCGGTCGTGAAGGCAGACAGGAACGGGATGCGGGCCAGACCGGCCTGACGATACTGCTTGACCAGGTTGACGCCCATGCCGCCCGGCATGAACGTGAACAGCGCATCGGGCTTGGAGGTGGCGATGTTGGTGAGCTCGGCCGCGAAATCGAGCTGCCCCAGCGGCGTGTAGACCTCGTCTACGATCTCGCCCTTGAACTGGCGCTTGACGCCGGCCAGCGCGTCCTTGCCGGCCTGGTAGTTGGGCGCCATCAGAAACAGGCGCTTGTAGCCCTTGTCCTGGGCGTACTTGCCAAGCACCCCGAACACCTGGTCGTTCTGGTAGGAGGTGACGAAGAAGTTCGGATGGCACTGCTTGCCGGCAAAGCTCGAGGTGCCGGCGTTGGGGCTGATCAGGAAGGCGTTCGATTCGGTTACGGGCTTATGAATCGCCTGCAGGACGTTGGAGAAGATCGGTCCCACCACGAAATCGACCTTGTCGCGGTCGAGAAGGCCCTTGACCTTGGTCACCGCCACGTCGGGCTTGAGCTCGTCGTCGACCGTGATGACCTCCACGTCGCGACCGCCCAGCTTGCCGCCGAGCGTCTTCACCGCGAGGTTGAAGCCGTCCCGCACCTGTCCCCCCAGCACGGCCGGCGGGCCCGACAGCGTCACGATGATCCCAACGCGAAGCTTGTCCTGCGCCAACGCCGCGGTCGCCGACCAGGTCAGCACCGCCACCGCTGCCAGTGCGCGAATAGAGGTCAGCATGTCTCGTTCCCTCCAGCCTTCGATGCCCCAGCTCCAGGGAGACCAGTCCCTGCGCACACGAGTTGACATCTTGAGCCGGGTTAGGTGGAAGTCAACATAATTGATCGGGATAGATCGCAGCGGCGTCCCGCGGTGGGAGCGCCGCGCAATAGGGGACGGAACGCGGAAGTGAAAGCGAGAGGCGAGACGACCCACAACCCGGCAGGACCGAAGCCGCGACGGCCCAGGTCCCCCCCCAAGGTGGACTTCCAGCTCGAGATGCACATCTTCTATTGGTTCAGCCGCATCCTGTCGCGGCGCAACCGCGCGCTCAATGGCGAGCTCCGCAGCTTCGACCTCGATTATCCGCGCTGGCGCGTGATGGCGGTTCTCAATCAGCATCCGGGCTGCTCGATGCAGCAGCTTGCCGAGCAGACCGGCGTCGACCGGACGACGCTGGCGCACACCACCGCGCTGATGGAGAGGCAGGGACTGCTTACGCGGCGTGCACGAAAAACGGATCGGCGCAGCATCGTGCTCAATCTTACGCCACGCGGCCGCAACCTGCTCGCACGCATCCTGCCGACTGTTCTGGCGCACTCCAGCCAATCGCTGTCCGACTTCACGGCCGCAGAGATAGGGACGCTTTTCAAGCTGCTTCGGCGCATGGCCGACAATATTGGGACTTGAGCAGCGCCGTTCGCGTCGGGCCGACTCGCGCGTTGGCGTGGCTTGCAAATGCCACGGAGCTCGCCGTCAGGGCAGCCGGAGCCCACGTCGTTACCGTCCCTCCCGCATCAGTCGCACGACCTCGGCCACTTGCGTTGGGGAAGCGCCCTTTGTGCGCGCATTGGGCCGCGTACCGCCCAGGAACGCGACAACGAGGAGGAACTCGTCGGGACGTGGCGCATCGCCGACGGATAGCGTCATCGTATCCATGGCGTCGTAGTCCCAGGCATCCTCCAGCCCCCCGAAGAGAACATCGATCGACGTGCCGGGACCGCCGATCTTTGCGTTGCCTGGAATGAGGGCAGGACCGCCGCCCGCGCCCTGGCGCATGGCAAGCCCGATTCGGACATGGATCATGCTGGCGCCATGCTCCAAGTCGCCGGCTGTGCCGACGATGACGGCTTTGCCATAGCCACGCGGCCTTAGCGGCGCGAGAGCCTCGAGGGCACGCGTCGTCAGGAGACTTCCCGCTTCGACCGACAGATCGACCAATCCGGTGAAGTCGTCGATCGGTGGCTTGGCAGCATATGGGTTATGCAGCACGCCGCAGGCGGCCACTCGCTTGCATGGGGTGACCAGATCGCGGCCGCCTTCGCTGAAGACCTCCTGACTGATGACGGTGACCTGTCGAAATTTCATCGGTTGAGTTCCCTTCCAGTTAGTCCAACGACACGATGCGCTTGTCGTTCGATGCATCGGTAGCCAGTGGGGTGGTTCCTACTCCAGCTTGCACATGGTCCCCTGCGGGATGCGGAGTCCAGTGTTTCCCCTTCCAGTCCGAGGGCTTGCCCTGATTACGGCAGGTGCGCGAAGCGCCCATCCTGCGCCCTGCCGGCAGGCATGGCGAATGCCTGGGTGGCGGCCAACTGTTGGAAATGTGGAGACATACCATGAAGAGCACAGCAATGAAGCTGGCTGTGGGTGGAGTAGTCGGTCTACTGGCTGTCGCCGGTGTGGGGTTCGCGGAGACCGCCTTCGACAGCAAGAAATTCTTCGAGGAGCTTGAAAGCCGGGGTGCGAACATGCCCGCCAATTTCGATGGCAAGAAATTCTTCGAGGAGCTTGAAAGCCGGGGCGCGAG
>JBAPMW010000685.1:0-10887 GCA_049278815.1 Hyphomicrobiaceae bacterium | reverse complement strand
GCACGTGCGTTGCGCTTGCGCTGTATCCATGGGTCGAACGATGTCGCCAACCGAATCCTCCCCGCCATCCCCGTCGCCGTCGCCAGCGTCTGGCGCGATCGACAGCCTCCTCTCCATTCTGGACCTGGAGAGGCTGGAGGATAACCTGTTTCGCGGCCGCAGCCCGCAGCAGTCGTGGCAGCGCGTGTTCGGCGGGCAGGTGCTGGGCCAGGCGCTCGTGGCCGCCGTTCGCACGGTGGATGGCGAGCGGGTTGCCCATTCGCTCCACGCCTACTTCCTGCTGGGGGGCGACCCCAAGGTTCCCATCATCTACAGCGTCGAGCGGGCGCGCGACGGCGGCAGCTTCTCGACGCGCCGGGTGACGGGCATCCAGCACGGGCGGCCGATGTTCGTCATGAGTGCCTCGTTCCACAAGGCCGAGCCCGGGCTCGACCACCAGGATGAGATGCCGAAGGTGCCCGCTCCGGAGGAGCTGCCCAGCGAGCAGGAGCTGAAGGTCAGGATGATCGCGCACCTGCCGCAGAGCATGCGCAGCTACTGGGAGCGCGAGCGGCCCATCGAGATGCGCCCCGTGGACGTCTCCCGCTACTTCTCGCGCGAGCCCCGCCCGCCCGCGCAGTACGTCTGGATGCGTGCCACCGGACCTCTGCCGGACGATTTCCCCCTGCACCAGTGCGTCCTGGCCTACGCGAGCGACTTCTCGCTGCTCGATACGGCGCTGATGGCCCACGGCAAGCTCATGTTCGACCAGGACGTGCAGCTGGCGAGCCTCGACCACGCCCTGTGGCTCCACCGCCCCTTCCGCGCCGACGAATGGCTGCTCTACGCCCAGGACAGCCCCAGCAGCCATGGTGCCCGCGGCTTCTGCCGGGGGCGGGTCTTCACCCGCGACGGCACGCTGGTCGCGTCGGTGGCACAGGAGGGCCTGATGCGGCAACGGGCAATCCGCTGATTTGCCTATTTTATATGCATTTACTGATTTCTGCTTAGGCACAGGTCGGTGACCACGATCTGCGCAGGCGCCGCCGTGCCGAAGATCCAGGCCAATATCAGTATCTTGTCGCCAACCTGACGGTCTGGCACGCCTTTTGACTCTCCCTGATCAGCGCCGCTTTGCGAGCGTCGAGCGGAGGTGCGTTTTTGCCCGGACTCCGGGCATCGACGCCGGAAACCAGGGGCAACCACGACCAAGGGGAGCGATATGAAGTTGGTGACCGCCATCATCAAGCCCTTCAAGCTCGAGGAGGTCCGCTCCGCGCTGACCGACCTCGGCCTGCAGGGCATGACCGTGACCGAGGTGAAGGGTTACGGCCGGCAGAAGGGGCACACCGAGATCTACCGCGGCGCTGAGTATGCGGTGAGCTTTCTACCCAAGGTGAAGATCGAGGTCGTGGTCCCGTCGGGCACCGTGGACAGGGCCGTGGAGGCCATCGTCCGCGCCGCCAGGACGGGCCAGATCGGGGATGGCAAGATCTTCGTTTCTGCCATCGACCATGCGGTCCGCGTCCGCACGGGCGAAACCGATGACAGCGCGATCTGATCCTCTCGCCGCTAGCAAGACTCGAATGAAATCGCCGCACACACTTGGAGGCAATGCAAAGATGACAGTTGGTGGTTTGCGCCGGGTTGCCGCACTGGCAATCCTGGCGAGTCTGGCAGCGCTGGCGGTCGAGCCGGCCTTAGCCCAGGAAGCGGCTAAAACGCCCACGCTCGACAAGGGGGACACGGCGTGGATGTTGACGTCCACGGTGCTGGTCCTGCTGATGATCGTACCCGGCCTCGCGCTGTTCTATGGCGGCCTGGTGCGCACCAAGAACATGCTGTCGCTGCTGACCCAGGTGTTGGCGGTCACGTGCGTCGTGGCCCTCGTCTGGCCGATCTACGGCTATTCCTTGGCCTTTACCGAATCGTCGCCCATCATCGGCGGCACGGAGAAGCTTTTCCTCCGCACCATCGCGCCCGACACACTGAACGGCACGATCCCCGAGCTGGTCTTCGTGTTCTTCCAGATGACTTTCGCAGCCATCACCACCGCGCTGGTCCTCGGCGGCATCGTGGAGCGCGTGAAGTTCTTCGGGGTCGTGCTGTTCGCGATCCTCTGGGTATCCCTCGTGTATGTCCCGATCGCGCACATGGTCTGGGGCACCGGTGGCTATCTGCTCGCGCTCGGCGCGTTGGACTTCGCCGGCGGCACTGTCGTCCACATCAACTCCGGCATCGCCGCGTTGGTGGGCGCTCTGATCGTCGGCAAGCGCGTCGGTTTCGGCAAGGAGGCGATGCCGCCACACTCGCTGACGCTCACCATGGTCGGCGGCGTGCTGCTGTGGGTCGGCTGGTTCGGCTTCAACGCCGGCTCGGCGCTGTCCGCGAACGGGACGGCTGCGCTGGCGATGGCCAACACCTTCGTGGCCACCGCGGCAGCCGGCCTCTCCTGGATGTTCCTGGAGTGGATGTCGAAAGGCAAGCCGTCGCTGCTCGGCCTGATCTCGGGCGTGATCGCCGGCCTTGTTGCGGTTACGCCGGCTGCCGGCTTCGCCGGTCCGATGGGCGCCATCTTCCTTGGGCTCATCGCGGGCGCCGTGTCGCTGTTCTTCTGCACCACGGTGAAGAATGCGCTGGGCTATGACGAGAGCCTCGACGTGTTCGGCATTCACGCGGTTTCCGGCATCGTGGGTTCGATCCTGACGGGCGTTCTGGTCAGCGAGTCCCTCGGGGGCGTTGGCGGGATCAAGGACTACAACATGGCCTCGCAGGTCGTGACGCAGATCACGGCGGTTGCCATAGCCATTGCCTGGTCTGCGATCGGCACGCTCGTCATCTTCGGCATCCTCAAGGTGATCGGCCTCCGACCCGCCACCGACGCCGAGCGCGAGGGCCTCGACCTCACCGACCACGGCGAGCGGGCCTACAACTACTGAGGTTGCTCGCGGCGGGGCTTCCGTTGGGCTCCGCCGCCTCCTCCTCTCCCTTCGATGGCGCCCGGGCGAAAAGGCTCGAGTGCCCTATTCGTTCACTCCCACGTGCTCGGCGATGACAGCGCCTCAGCCCCGAACGCGAACAGCGGCACCGGTGCCCAGCCGCGCCAGCAGGCGCTGGAGATGCCCGCTCCTGAGCGCAATGCAGCCCGCGGTGGGTCTGTATCCCGGCTGCGCCACGTGCATGAAGATGGCGCTGCCGGCGCCGCGCACCCGCGGCCTCACATTGTGGCTCAGCACCACGACGACGTCATAAAGGCCGTCCGCGCGCCAGAGCCGCTCCGCGCTGGCCGGGTAAGGGTGGCGCACCGGCCGGTTGTAGTTGCGGTCGGCAGGAGCGTCGCACCAGCCGTCGTCGGGCTTGATTTGCCTTACCGGCAGGGCCGTGGCCGGGCGCCGGATGCGGTCCGGGCGGTAGAGCACCTGGAGCAGGCGCCAGCGGCCGACGGGCGTCGCCCCGTCGCCCTCGCGCTTCAAAGTCCGCCGTCCGCTGCGGCCAAGGGCGCAGGGGAGGACGAGGCCGCCAAGCTTAACCACGCCACGCGCGGCGCTGGGCGCAAGCCCCATCACGGTTGCGGTCGGCGCGTGGCTCGGAGAGGCCGCAGAGTGCCGGGGAACGCGCATCTACTCCTCTGTCGACATGGAGCCGGAGGTCTGTTTCACAGGCGAGAGGAATGCTAAGCTGCACCCTTCCTGGACACAATCCGCACCTTGGAGCCAATGACATGAGCACCGCACGGAAGATTCTCATCGTCGATGACGACGAGGACCTTCGTGAGTCACTCAAGGATCAGCTGGCGCTGCACGAGGAGTTCGAGGTGGTTACGGCCCCCACGGCCTCCAAGGCGATCGACGCGGTCAAGGGCAACCACCTGGACTTGATCCTCCTCGACGTTGGCCTGCCCGACATGGACGGGCGCGAGGCCTGCAAGCTGCTGCGCAAGAGCGGCTTCAAGAGCCCCATCGTCATGCTCACCGGCAACGATTCCGACGCCGACATGATCCTCGGGCTCGACTCCGGCGCCAACGACTACATCACCAAGCCGTTCAAGTTCGCCGTCCTGCTGGCGCGCATCCGCGCGCAGCTGCGCCAGCACGAGCAGAGCGAGGACGCCGTCTTCACCATCGGCCACTACTCCTTCAAGCCCGCCTCCAAGATGCTGATCGACGAGAAGGGATCAAAGGTGCGGCTGACCGAGAAGGAGACCTCGATCCTGAAATATCTTTACCGGGCGGGCGAGAAGGTGGTCACGCGCGACGTGCTGCTGCAGGAGGTGTGGGGCTACAACTCCGGTGTCACCACGCACACGCTGGAGACCCACATCTACCGCCTGCGCCAGAAGATCGAGAAGGACCCGGCCCACGCCGAGCTGCTGGTGACGGAGACGGGCGGGTATAAGCTGGTGCCGTAGGCCCGACGACACCTGCTTGCTGCCCATGCATCGCCCGGCTCGCCCCGCCGTGGCGCGCCGTGACGCGCCGTGACGCGCTTGCTGTCCGCCGGGGCTGGGGGCGGATGGCGGGCGAACGCGCCACACCTTTGTGCCCTTGGCACGTCACCGGCGAGCGGATGGATGGACGAAAAGTTGCGAATCGCAGAACCCTGACCGTCGCGAGGAGACACGGCTGGGGGTTGTCCGATGGCCATCGATCAAGTCCTTGCGTCCTTGTTGCGTGTTCCGGTGTTCAGCGGCCTGAAGCCGCTGCAAATCACTGAGATAGGGCGGCGCGCCCAGCGCTGTGCCTTCGGGCGCGGCGAGGCCATCATCGAGGCGGGCGAGCCCGGCGACGCGGCCTATCTCGTGCTGTCGGGGGAGGCCGGTCTCAAGACCGGTGGCTGGGCGCCACTTGAGCCCGTGGAGCCCGGCTCGCTGTTGGGCGAGCTCGCCATGTTCGTCGATCACGCCTACAGCGCGACGGTGGTGGCCCAAGGCTGGGTGGATTGCCTGAAGCTGGAGCGCAGCGCGCTGCACGCGCAGATGTCCGAGGACCCCGATCTGGCCGACCGCTTGGCGCAGGTCATCCGCGACCGCCTGACGCGGGTCGCCACGGAATTGCAGGAGGTTGACGAGCTGCTGGCCTCGATCGGCCGGCGCCTGGAGGCCACTCCGCGCCCACTGCTGCCGCCGCCTGGGCAAGGGGGGGTGTTGGTGCGCGCCAGCATCGGCGCGTAGAGACGGCATGGATGGGGTCAGACCCTGCGGGTCTGACCCCATGGCACGCCCTCACGTTCCACGTTCTCCGTGCCGCCGCTGAGCGGCATAGCCGCTGCCATCCGTCCGTACGGCGGTTGGGATTCCTCAGTCGACAGGTCACGGCGGAGGGGGGCAGACCCGCAGGATCTGACCCCAAAAGAAAAGCCTCCTCGCTGAGTGGAGTGGGTGCGTCTCAGGTCTGCTGAGCGGTCGGAGTGCGGCTTGATCCTGATGGCAGAGCGAGACGCCGACGGAGCGGACGGCGGTCAAGGACGCGCACTTGCGCGCCCCCTCGGGGGGCTTGTCCTTGAGGGCCGGCCGGTCCGGCGGCACACTGGCGGCCAGGATCGATCCAAGCCGGGGGCAACATGCGTGACACCGACCTTTTGCAGCTCGCTCTCGGGCTCCTCCCGCCGTGGATGGTCAAGGCGGCCAACTTCGATGCTCAGGCCCGACGCCTCGACATCGAGCTCGACTTCGCGCGCGGCGGTCGCTTCCCGTGCCCGCACTGTGCCAAGGCCGACTGTCCCGTGCACGACACCGCGATGCAGACGTGGCGCCACCTCGACTTCTTCCAGCACCAGGCGTTCCTGCACGCGAGGACGCCGCGCATCACCTGCCCCGACTGCGGCGTCAAGCAGATCGCCGTGCCGTGGGCGAGAGCAGGCTCGGGCTTCACGCTCTTGTTCGAGGCGCTCGCCATGACGCTGATGACGGCAATGCCGGTCGCCGCAGCGGCCCGCTTGATGGGCGAGCACGACACCAGGATGTGGCGCGTGCTGCATCATTGGGTCGAGCAGGCGCGAGAGCGCGCCGACTACAAGGACGTAAGCCGCGTCGCCATCGACGAGACCGCCGCAAAGCGCGGCCACGACTACGTCTCGCTGTTCGTCGACATCGACCAGCGCCGCGTGCTGTTCGTCACCGAAGGCCGCGGCGCAGACACCGTCGCAGCGTTCGCCGACGATCTCGAAGCCCACAACGGCGATGCCTCACGCGTCAAGCAGGTCTGCATCGACATGAGCGCCGCATTCATCAAGGGCGTCACCGACAACCTCACCGAGGCCGAGATCACCTTCGACAAGTTCCACGCCGTCAAGCTCGTCAACGACGCCGTCGACAAGGTTCGTCGCGCTGAAGCCAAGGGTCGGCCGGAGCTCAAACGCAGCCGCTATCTCTGGCTCCGCAACGAGCCCTCGCTGTCGGCGGAGGGCCGCGCCAACCTGCAGGCCCTAACCCGATTGCACCTCAAGACGGCGCGCGCCTACCAGATCCGCCTCGCCTTCCAGGAGATCTATCAGCAGCCCTCATGGCAATGGGGCGCCCTGTTCCTCGACCGCTGGTACAGCTGGGCTATCCGATCGCGCCTCGATCCGATCAAGGACGCGGCGCGAACCGTCATGAGGCACCGCGACGGAATCCTCAGCTGGTTCGACAGCCACATCGCCAACGGCCTCATCGAGGGCATCAACTCCCTCGTCCAGGCCGCCAAGGCCAAGGCCCGCGGATACCGCTCGACCCGAACCCTGAAGGCAATCACCTACCTGATCGCCGGCAAGCTCGACCTCAGGCTACCCACGTGAAATAGCGGGGAGCCGCCGTTTTGGCTATCGTCTAATGGAAGCTCTTCGGAATTTTGTCCAACACAGCGGCTCACCGATCCACAGTCTAAGCCTCGGCGGTGAATGGTTACCCATAAATAATGTCAAACGCAGTGCGACAACTCTTGAAGCAGCACTCAATTGCGAGACGCTGCGAAGCTCCGGCGACTTTAAGAAGAAGATGGTTGAAGAACTAGCAGACAAGGGTGATACCATTGATATTATGCCCCTAGCACGAACTACATTGCTGGCCTAGCTACTGTGCACAACAAATTTCGCAAGCTGACTGATGAACTCGTTCTCGGCGAAGAAGGCATCATCTTAGATGCCATTGAAACATTTAACAAGAAACTTGAAGAGAACGAAAAGACGCTAGCCCTAGTTCGAATCACAACTGAAGGCGTAGTTAAATGGGAAGCAGATGTCTTCGCAGAGTTCATCGAATATCGCCGATTCCTGGCTCATAAAAACCGCCATTTGGAATCCCTACCTGCGCGCTTCGTAATGAGCTTGGAAAGGAATCCCCAACCGGGCGTTGGGCGAAAGTAGCAGCTGTCAGTTGCCAACTAGTCGGAGCAGGCCTTACAGCATCCAACTAGAGCAAGAAGGTGCCAGACCCCGCCGGATCTGACACCTCAGTGAGGCTCACGCCGCCTCCTTCACCGCCTCGCCGTTGAGGGCAAGCGCCCCGCCGCGCACCGTGATGCGCACGGTGTCGCCGTCGCGGATGCGGCCCGCGAGGATGCGCTCGGCCAGCGGGTCCTGCACCGACTTCTGGATCACGCGCTTCAGGGGTCGCGCGCCGTAGGCCGGGTCGTAGCCGCGGTTGGCAAGCCAGGTGCGGGCCGCGTCGTCCAGCTCCAGCTTGAGCTTGCGCTCGGCCAGCAGCTTCTGGAGGCGGCCGATCTGGATATCGACGATCGATGCCATCTGCTCGCGCCGCAGGCGGTGGAACAGGATGATCTCGTCGATGCGGTTCAGGAACTCGGGGCGGAACTTGGTGCGCATCTCGGCCATCACATAGGGCCGCGCCGCGTCCACGTCCTCGTCGTCCTTCAGGTTGGCCAGGTATTCCGAGCCGATGTTGGAGGTCATTATGATGAGCGTGTTCTTGAAGTCCACCGTGCGGCCCTGGCCGTCGGTGAGGCGGCCGTCGTCCAGCACCTGCAGGAGCACGTTGAAGACGTCCGGGTGCGCCTTCTCGATCTCGTCGAACAGCACCACCTGGTAGGGCCGCCGCCGCACCGCCTCGGTGAGCGCGCCGCCCTCCTCGTAGCCGACGTAGCCCGGCGGTGCGCCGATCAGGCGGGCGACGGAGTGCTTCTCCATGTACTCCGACATATCGATGCGCAGGAGCGCCTGCTCGTCGTCGAACAGGAAGGCGGCGAGCGCCTTCGTCAGCTCGGTCTTGCCCACACCTGTGGGGCCCAGGAAGATGAACGAGCCGATCGGCCGGTTCGGGTCCTGCAGGCCCGCCCGCGCGCGCCGCACGGCCGTGGAGACGGCCACGACGGCCTCGCGCTGGCCCACCACGCGCTTGGCGAGCTCGTCCTCCATGCGCAGCAGCTTCTCGCGCTCGCCCTCCAGCATCCTGTCGACGGGGATGCCGGTCCAGCGCGAGACGATGGCCGCCACGTGGTCAGGCGTCACCGCCTCCTCCACCATCGCGCCGGTGCGCTCGCCGGCCTCCAGCTCCTTGAGCTTCTTCTCCAGCGCCGGGATGACGCCGTAGGCCAGCTCGCCGGCGCGGGCGAGATCGCCGCGCCGCTGCGCCTGCTCCAGCTCGGTGCGGCGCTGGTCCAGCTCCACCTTGAGCTTCTGGGCCGAGCCGAGCTTGTGCTTCTCGCTCTCCCAGCGCGCGGTGAGGGCCTTCGACTGCTCCTCCAGGTCGGCAATCGACTTGTCGAGGCGAGCCAAGCGGTCCTTGGAGGCCGCGTCGCTCTCCTTCTTCAGGGCCTCGCGCTCGATCTTCATCTGCATCAGGTCACGGTCGATGGCGTCGAGCTCCTCGGGCTTGGAGTCGATCTCCATCTTGAGCCGCGAGGCCGCCTCGTCCATCAGGTCGATGGCCTTGTCGGGCAGGAAGCGGTCGGTGATGTAGCGGTTGGAGAGCGTGGCCGCGGCCACCAGCGCCGAATCGGTGATGCGCACGCCGTGGTGCTGCTCGTACTTCTCCTTGAGCCCGCGCAGGATCGAGATGGTGTCCTCCACCGTCGGCTCGGAGACGAACACGGGCTGGAAGCGCCGCGCCAGGGCGGCGTCCTTCTCGATGTGCTTGCGGTACTCGTCGAGCGTGGTGGCGCCAACGCAGTGCAGCTCGCCGCGCGACAGCGCGGGTTTGAGCAGGTTGCCCGCGTCCATGGCGCCCTCAGCCTTGCCGGCACCGACGATGGTGTGCAGCTCGTCGATGAACAGGATGATGCGCCCGCCCTCGGCCTGCACCTCGCTGAGCACGGCCTTGAGGCGCTCCTCGAACTCGCCGCGGTACTTGGCGCCGGCGATCAGCGCGCCCATGTCGAGCGCCAGCAGGCGCTTATCCTTGAGGCTCTCCGGCACGTCGCCCTTGACGATGCGCTGGGCGAGCCCTTCCGCGATGGCGGTCTTGCCTACGCCGGGCTCGCCGATCAGCACGGGATTGTTCTTGGTGCGGCGCGACAGCACCTGGATGGTGCGGCGGATCTCCTCGTCGCGGCCGATGACGGGGTCGATCTTGCCCTCGGCCGCGGCGGCGGTGAGATCGCGCGCATAGCGCTTCAGCGCGTCGTAGCCCTGCTCGGCCGAGGCGCTGTCCGCGGTGCGGCCCTTGCGCAGGTCGTCGATGGCGCGGTTAAGGGACGTGGGGTTGACGCCCGCCTGGTTGAGGGCGCGCCCCGCATCGGAGGAGGAATCCATGGCGAGCGCGAGCAGCAGGCGCTCCACGGAGACGAACTTGTCGCCGGCCTTGTCGGCGATCTTCTCGGCCGTGTCGAAGGCACGCGCCAGCTCCGGCGCGAGGTAGACCTGGCCGGCGCCACCGCCCGATACCTTGGGGCGCCTGGCCAACGACCGCTCGATCGCCGCAAGCGCATCGCCGGGGCGGCCTCCCGCGCTCTGGATGATGCGGGCCGCCAGACCCTCGGGGTCGTCGAGCAGCACCTTGAGCAGGTGGTCGGTGCCGAACTGCTGGTGCTCCTCGCGCAGGGCCAGGCTCTGGGCCGACTGCACGAACCCCTTGGCACGGTCGGTGTATTTCTCGAAGGTCATGACATTCCTCCTCGGCACGGCCGTTTCGTCCCTGGTGGGCACGACAACGCCCGTCGTTCGACAGGAATCAAAAGCCGATGCGGCAGGGGACCCGGAACGGCATCCCGGCCGTATCGTCACGCAGATATAGTGCGGCCTCGCGCTGCCAAAAAGGTCGTATAGACTGTCCTTCGCATACGAAAAAAACATGAGACCGCCGATGCAGAGACCCGATGGCTCACACGCCTCTGTCGCCGCCCTCTACCGCTATCCGGTGAAGGGCCTGACGCCGGAGCCTCTGGAGAGCGTGGAGCTGCGGCCGGGGGAGACCTTGCCCTTCGACCGCGCCTACGCCATCGAGAACGGCCCCGGCCGCTTCGACCCCGACGCGCCGCGACACCTGCCCAAGATCACCTTCCTGATGCTGATGCGCGACGAGCGGCTCGCCACGCTGAGGAGCGCGTTCGACGACGCGACGCAGACGCTCACCATCTCGCGCGGCGGCAAGCCGGTCGTGAGCGGCCGCCTCGACACGCCGCTCGGCCGGCAGCTCATCGAGCAGTTCATGGCGGCCTACATGAAGGCGGAGCTGCGCGGCGCGCCGAAGGTTGTCTCCGCTCCGGGCCACAGCTTCTCCGATGTCGCCGCCAAGTGCGTGCACATCGTCAACCTGGCAACCGTGCGCGAGCTGGAGCGCGTGCTGGGGCGCCCGGTGGACCCCCTGCGCTTCCGCGCCAACGTCTATGTCGAGGGGCTGGCCCCGTGGGCGGAGCTCAACTGGGTGGACAAGGAGATCGGCATCGGCCCCTCGCGCCTCAAGGTGCTCGCCTGCACCGCGCGCTGCGCTGCCACCAACGTCGATCCAAGCACCGCCGCCCGCGACATGGCCATCCC
>JBAPMW010000684.1:0-2826 GCA_049278815.1 Hyphomicrobiaceae bacterium | reverse complement strand
GACCAGGTACGCGCCGGCCTGGCGCTTTCGGAAGCGGAGCGGCTCGCCAAGCGGGCTGGCGAAGCTGCGGGCATCAATTCCCGGCACTTTGCCGAGCTGCAAAGCGCGAAAGATCTCGCTCGCGCAGCTGCGTCGGCAATGCCAGCGCCGGGCCATCGCAGCTCTGCGTCACCGCGCCCACAGGTCGAGCCTGCAGACAACGATCCGTCAACAACGATCACGTCCGCCCGCGATCTGGGCCGGCTCGTGCGTCAGGCTCGCAAGAGACGGAAGCTGTCGCAACAGGCGTTCGCTGATCTAGTCGGCGTCGGGCGGCGTTTCATCTCCGAGCTGGAGAAAGGCAAGCCCACTCTGGAGATCGGCAAGGTGCTCCAGGTCGCCGCCGCGACGGGAATCAACGTGCTGGCGCGGCACCGTCGATGACACAGCTTACCCTCGACGTCCGCCTGGATGGCTTCACCGAGCCTGTCGGCGCGCTGGCCCGGAGCGAGCACGGAGCGCTGGCGTTCGCGTACACCTCGGCCCACCTGGCCCGCGCCGACGCTGTGCCGCTGTCCTTGTCGCTGCTGCTGACGGACGAGCCTTATGACGACGTCATCACCCGCGCCTTTTTCGACAACCTGCTGCAGGAGCGCGATGGCGCGCTCGCTGACGTAATGGCGCGCGAGGGCCTGACGCGTGACGACATCGCCGGCCTGCTCCTGCACCTGGGTAAGGACTGCGCTGGGGCGCTGTCGGTGCTGCCGGTCGGGGCGCCGCCGGTCAAGGTGCCGGGCGATCTCGCCACCGACTATACGGTCCTGAGCGAGGAG
Source organism: Hyphomicrobiaceae bacterium (assembly GCA_049278815.1). Taxonomy (GTDB): domain Bacteria; phylum Pseudomonadota; class Alphaproteobacteria; order Rhizobiales; family Hyphomicrobiaceae; genus AWTP1-13. Next base: position 2,014 of record JBAPMW010000684.1, on the reverse strand, counting down.
CGGCTGGTTGCTATCGCCACCGCGCTCAGGGACCGGCGCCGTCTGCCGGCGGACACCTCCGATCCTTCCCCCTTGGCGGGCGTCCAGAGCAAGATCGCTTTGACCCGGCTGCCGGATGGCCGATTGGCTGAGCCGAGACCTGGAACGGGAGCGCCGACGACCCACATTCTGAAGGTGCCGGACAGGGACCATCCGCGCGACGCGGCCTACGAGGCGGCCACCTTGGATCTGTCGCGTGCGCTCGGCTTCGACACGTCGGAGGCGGCCGTCATCAGGATTGGTGACGTTGAGGCTCTGCTGGTGCGCAGATTCGATCGTGCCCTGGACCGGGACGGTCGCGTCGTCCGTTTGCACCAGGAGGACTTCGCGCAGGCCCTGGGCCTGCCGGCCGCGCTCAAGTACGAGCGGCGCGGCACGCCGGGACGCCGCTTCGATGCCGCTGCCATCCGCAAGGTTCTCGATGCCACCGTCGATCCCATCGGCGCGCGCGACCACTTCTTCCGCGCCACACTGTTCGACCTGATGACCGGCAATGTCGACAACCACGCCAAGAACTTCGCGCTGCTCCACATCGGCCGTGGCCGCACGGTCGTTGCCCCCCGCTACGACCTCCTGCCGACGCGCCTTGATGCCAACCTCACCGACGAGTTGGCCTTCAAGATCGGCGCTGCCGATACCTTGGCGGCCATCACCAAGGCCGATCTCTACGTCCTCCTGGAGACGCTCGACGTTCGCGGTGCTGGGCGCCGACGCGTGAGCCTGCGCCACACCCAAGCTCTGGCGGGAGGCCTTTGCGAGAGCCTGGACGAGTTGACCCGCAAGGGCATGAAGCTGTACGCCGACCTGATCGCCGCCAATCTGCGCCAGCTGCTGCCGGTGCTCGGGGCAGAGGTTCCGCCAGCCGCACGGGAGCGCGACGCGTTCCTCGACCGAGGCGGGGGTTGGCTCTCCAGTTGAGCACGCAGCCTGTCAGCAGCCCATCAACCGGGCCGCTTCCCGGTTGCCCCTCACCCTGCCCCGCGCCATATATCCCCCATGGCCCGCCCTCCTAAGGACAGCACCCCCCGGCCACGCGCCTCGCGCGGCAAGTCGGGCAAGCCGCCGGCGCCGCCGCGCGAAGGTGTTGGCGGCACGCCGGAGACGAAGCACTCTGCCAAGGGGTTCGCCGAGGCGAGCGCTCCGTTTCTCCCGGCCCCAGAGGAGTCCGCCCTGCGTTCAGGGCAACACGAGCGCCACAACGTCCCCTTCCCCCTTGTGGGGGAGGGACAGGGTGGGGGGGGACCCCCACCCTCAGATGTCGGGAGTCCACCCACCCCTAGCCCCTCCCCACAAGGGGGAGGGGAATCCGCGCAGAGCTTGCGCGACCCGGAGCGGCCAACCCTTCCCGCCCTGCGCCAGTCCGGTCCGCCGGCGCGCGGCATCGACGACATGACGGCCTCCCTCAACGCGCTGCTCGCCAAGCCGCACGAGCGCAGCGAGCGCGCCCGGCAAGTCCTCAGCCAGCAGCCGATGCTGGCGCAGCACCCGCTCGTCTCGGGCAGCCTGCCGGCGTTCACGCCGCACCGGCCTCCGCGTCCCGAGAAGTCCGAGGGCGGAATCGCCTTCAAGATCGTGTCGGAGTACGCACCCAAGGGTGACCAGCCCACCGCCATCGCCACGCTGGTGGAGGGCGTGAGCCAGCACGAGCACAACCAGGTGCTGCTCGGCGTCACCGGCTCGGGCAAGACCTTCACCATGGCGCAGGTGATCGACCGCACCCAGCGCCCGGCCCTCATCCTCGCCCCCAACAAGACCCTGGCGGCGCAGCTCTACGGCGAGTTCAGGAGCTTCTTCCCCGACAACGCTGTGGAGTATTTCGTCTCCTACTACGACTACTACCAGCCCGAGGCCTACGTGCCGCGCACCGACACCTACATCGAGAAGGAATCGTCGGTGAACGAGCAGATCGACCGCATGCGCCACGCCGCCACGCGCTCGCTGCTGGAGCGCGACGACGTGATCATCGTGGCCAGCG
>JBAPMW010000683.1:0-1508 GCA_049278815.1 Hyphomicrobiaceae bacterium | reverse complement strand
AGCTGGCCCAGCTCCCCGAGTTCCGGGAGGCCACGCTGCACGTGGTCACCGGCCTCCTCCTCCCGATCTGGCGCCAGCTGCCCAGCGACGGGGGCCGTGTCTACCGGCTGCAGACCGACGGAGGCTGCCCCGGAGCTGGCCAAGTGCCGGCTTCCGGGGGCGAACGTGTCATCGGCCGCCAGGTGTCGCCGGCTTGGGTTGCGGCAGCCTGCGCGACGGCGCCGGAGCTCTCGTCCGAGGACGCCTTCGCGGGCCTGATGGGCGCCCGCGTGGTCCTGCATCTCGCCGATGGCCTCCAGCTCCGACGTGTCCGCATCATGCATGCGCATCGCATCGAGCTCATCGGCTTCACCGACGCCATGCGCGACCGGCTGACGGCCTACGGCGTCTTCCACGAGATCATTGCCTGGAAGCTCAGGATGTTCGTGCCGACAGACAAGCAAGGCGCCGACGTGCTGGCCAGGGTCATGGACCGCTATCCGCTCCGGCGGATCGCCGAGCGGGAGGGCGCGTGACATGGGGCCCGCTGCCGAGCTGGCCCGCCGCCTCGCGCAGAACGCCGAGGCCGTGTGCCGCGAATATCTCTCCAACGGCCGGCGCGAAGGAGGGACCTGGCGCGTCGGGGACATCGACAACACGCCGGGCCGCAGCCTCATGGTCCGTCTCACCGGGCCGGACAGCGGCAAGGGCGCCGCGGGGCGCTGGATCGATTTTTCCAGCGGCGAGCACGGCGACCTGCTCGACCTGATCGCCCGCACCTGCCGGCTCCACACCTTCCGCTACGTGCTGGACGAGGCGCGGCGGTTCCTGAGCCTGCCGCGGCGCGAGCGCCACGCTTCCGGGCCAGAGAGACCGGCGGTCCCCAGCGGGTCGCCCGAGGCAGCACGTCGGCTGTTCGCTTCAGCCAAGCCGATCCCTGGCACACTTGCGGGCATTTATCTGCGGAGCCGCGGCGTCGCGGATGTGCACGGTCTGACGGCGCTGCGCTTCCATCCCACCTGCTTCTATCGCGCGCACGAGGGAGCGCCGCGCGAGACCTGGCCGGCGCTCGTTGCCGCCGTCACCGACCTCGAAGGCACCATCACCGGCGTGCTGCGCACGTGGCTCGCACGCGACGGCTCTGGCAAGGCGCCGCTCGCAACGCCGCGACGCTCGCTGGGGCACCTTCTCGGCCACGGGGTACGTTTCGGCCAGGCAACCGATGTATTGGCCGCTGGCGAGGGTCTGGAGACGATGCTGTCGCTCCGTGTCGTCCTCCCGGCCATGCCCATCGTCGCGGCCCTGTCGGCGACGCACCTGGCAGCGTTCATCCCGCCGTCCGGGTTGCGGCGGCTCTATGTTGCCCGCGACAACGATAGGGTCGGACGCCGAGCCGCGGAGATGCTGAGCGCGCGCGCCGATGCGGACGGCATCGAGGCCCTCGTGCTCACGCCGCACTGGGACGACTTCAACACCGACCTCACCACGCTCGGCTCCGAAGCCCTTGCAGCGTCCCTGCGTGTGCAGCT
>JBAPMW010000682.1:0-2105 GCA_049278815.1 Hyphomicrobiaceae bacterium | reverse complement strand
GGGAAGCCCAGCATCGTCAGCATCCTCAGGTGCTTCTCGCCGAGCTTGGGCTCGATGCCGCCGAGGAAGGGCGTATCGGTGAGGATGGCGTCGAGATGCGTGGGGATGGCCGGCACGGCCACCGGATGCGGCTTGTCGGAGATGGTGCCGTGCAGGTAGGCCAGCGTCTCGGCATCGGTGAGCGTCTCGGCCTCCGGCAGGATCGCGGACAGCAGCTCCAGCGCGCGGTCGGTCTCTGTCTGGAACCACGCGAGCAGGCCCCAGGCATCGGTGTCGGGACCGTTGCCCTCCTGGCGCTCGTAGAGCCAGCGCTCGGCGCGCCCGGCATGGTCGGGGGGCGGCAGGTAGAGGAAGGTGAGGGTGTACCGGCCCTCGTGGTGGGCGCCGGTCTCGGTAAAGGCGGCGCGCCGCTCCTGATCAACCAGCCAGGAGGCGGCATCGGCGAAGGCGTGGCCGGCACGCGCTCGGCCTCGAAGAACAGCGCCCAGCCCTCGCCGAAGCGCTTGAGGACATTGTTGAGGCGCGCGGTGATGGCGACAAGCTCGGCCTCGGTGGCGCTGTCGAGGTCGGGGCCGCGGTAGCGGATGGTGCGCTGGAAGGAGCCGTCCTTGTTGAGGACGATGCCGGGCGCCACCAGGCACGCCCAGGGCAGGTAGTCGGCAAGGCCGGTGGTCTTCCTGCGGTACTCGGCGAGGTTCAGCATGTCAGCGCTCCTTTGTGACGGGTGTGGCGGGAGAGGACGGTGAGGAAGGCGGGGTCGTGCTTGGTGACCCACACGGCGGCGGCATGACCGGCGATCCAGATCAGGAGCCCGGCGAGCCACAGGCGCAGGCCGAGGCCGATGGCGGCGGCCAGCGTGCCGTTCAGGATGGCGAAGGCGCGCGGGGCACCGGCGATCAGGATCGGCTCGGTCAGCGCCCGGTGCAGGGGCACCTCGTAGCCGGGGATGGATGAGGGTTGTCCGAGCATGGGGGTGGACCTTCAGTCGATGAGCGCGCCGCCGGCGAAGGAGAAGAAGGTGAGGAAGAAGGAGGTGGCAGCGAACGCGATCGAGAGCCCGAACACGATCTGCACGAGCCGGCGGATGCCGCCGCCCATGTCGCCGAAGGCGAGGCTCAGCCCCGTCAGGATGATGATGACGACGGCCGAGACCTTGGCGACGGGGCCTTCGATCGACTCCAGGATGCGCTGCAGCGGCGCCTCCCACGGCATGCCTGAGCCGGCGGCATGCACCTCAGTCGAGGCAGCGGCGAGGGCCGCTAGACTCACCACCGCCGTCAAAGCGAGGTGAACGGTTAGTTCTCGGAAACGACTGGTCAGCGTGGCGTCAGTCCCTCCAGATCTCAGACGACGTGCAAGACGGGCGGGGCGAGCGGTTTCAGCAGGTAGTCGCCGCCGGCATCGAGCCCCTGCACCTCGATAAGGGACTCGACCCGGCGGGTGCCGCCCCGTCCGGCAAGGAAGACGATGAGATCGACGGCCTCGGCGATCAGCGCCCGCGGGACCGTGACGACGGCCTCCTGCACGAGCTGCTCCAGCCTGAGGAGCGCGCCGCGGCCGGAGTTGGCGTGCACGGTGGTGAGGCCGCCGGGATGGCCGGTGTTCCAGGCTTTCAGCATGTCCAGAGCCTCGGGGCCTCTCACCTCGCCGACGATGATGCGGTCGGGGCGGAGCCTGAGCGTCGAGCGCACGAGGTCGGCGAGGGTGGCAACGCCGGGCTTGGTGCGGAGCGCGACCACGTCCTCTGCCGCGCACTGGAGCTCGCGCGTGTCCTCCAGGATCAGGACGCGCTCGCCCAGGGCGGCGACCTCGGCGAGCAGCGCATTGACGAGCGTCGTCTTGCCCGAGGAGGTGCCGCCGACCACGACGATGTTGCGCCTGTCCCTGACCGCCTGCGCGAGCAGCTGGGCCTGCGGCGGCGTGATGACGCGCGCCGCCACGTAGTCGGAGAGGCGATAGAGTACCTGCGCCGGCTTGCGGATCGAGAAGCAGGGTGCGGCCGCCACCGGCGGCATCACGCCCTCGAAGCGCTCGCCGGTCTCGGGCAGCTCGGCCGAGACGATTGGCGCCCGGTCAGTGACCTCGCGGCGGACGTGGGCGGCGAC